>DASQFN010000012.1 GCA_035633115.1 Gemmatimonadaceae bacterium
CGAGGAAAGGCACGGCCAACAAAGCGCCGGCGATACCCCACAACCAACCCCAGAAAATCACTGTGAGAAATACCGATATGGTATTCATTTCGAGAGTTCGGCCCAAGATGAGTGGCGTGACGATCTGCCCCTCCAGCGTGATCCAGAAAAAATAGATGCCGGGAGCAAGTAGCGCGTAATACCAGCGTGCGTGGCGGGTGACTCATTTTGAGGATTCCAATCGGCTTCTAACTCTGAATCAATAGCGCGAACCGGGCGGGGGAGGTTCGCGATGGCAGCAGCGATCGGATTGAGAGACGACTTTGACGGTCCTGCTCTGCGGAGGCTCGCCAAGAGGAGCCGGGACGCGAGCCAGAGCCGGAGGCTGCTCGCGCTCGCGGAGATTTACGATGGCGGCCGTCGGTCCGACGCTGCCCGGATTGGCGACGTCGGCCTGCAGATCATTCGCGACTGGGTTCTGCGGCTCAATGCGGGCGGGCCGGAGGGACTGATCGACAGCAAGCATCCCGGCCCAAGGCCGAAGCTCGGCGACGACCAGCGTGCGGCATTGGCAAAAGTGGTCGAGACCGGACCGATCCCCGCGATCCACGGCGTGGTACGCTGGCGGCGTTGCGACCTGGCGCAGTGGATCTGGGATGAGTTTGGCGTGTCCTTGGATGCGACGACCGTCGGGCGGGAGCTGAAGGCACTGGGGTTCGCCAAGCTTTCCGCCCGCCCGCGCCATCATGCCCAGAACGAGTTCGCGGCGGAGGCCTTTAAAAAAACCTCCCCGCCGAACTGGCGAGAATCCAAAGTGGGCTCGAAGAGGGCATAGAGATCGAGCTTTGGTGGCAAGACGAGGCACGGATCGGCCAGAAGAACAAGATCACCCGCCGATGGGCGCGGCGGGGAACCCGGCCCCGGGCGCCGCATGACCAGCGCACCAAGTGGGCATATATCTTCGGCGCCATCTGTCCCGCCAAAGGTAAGGGTGCCGGGCTGGTCATGCCCTGGTGCGATACCCTGGCAATGCAGTCGCACCTAGCCGAGGTCAGCATCATGGTCGATCCAGGCGCCCATGCCGTCATCATGCTCGACCAGGCCGGCTGGCACATGTCCACCAAGCTCGAGATCCCGGCCAACATCACCCTCTTGCCACTGCCGCCTCGATCGCCCGAGTTGAACCCGGTCGAGAACATCTGGCAGTTCATGCGCGACAACTGGCTCTCGAACCGGGTCTTCACATCCTACGAAAACATCGTCGCCCATTGTTGCGAAGCATGGAACGAACTCACCGACCAGCCTTGGCGGATAACATCAATCGGACGGCGAGAATGGGCGCATGAGTTCTGAACAGCGCACGTTGGTATTACAACCCTGATTTTGCGGCCAAGGAAAGCAGCTTCTTCACCATCGAACGGGTCGCCGAGATGATCGACGAGGATCTCGACCTCCTGCATGAAGCCAGCGTCTGGATGGACCCCGAAGACGGTTGCGTCACGATCTGGGGAAAAGATGACGAGGGAACCACCGGATTCTCCGAATTCGGCATCGAAACCCTCGTGAACTTCCTGGCCGACATGAGAAGCCAGCCGGGGGGCATCGAAGCGTATCTTCGCGATGCCCAATGGTCAGACGATGAAATCAACCGTGTCAAGAACCTAAAACCGCGGTCCTGAACGGCCGGTTACCCACTAGCTGCCCACGGCGGCGTTCAGCTTCGAC
>DASQFN010000013.1 GCA_035633115.1 Gemmatimonadaceae bacterium
GCCGCCGCCGGGCCTTGGTCTGCCCAGGCGCACGAGGCCGCCACCACCCAGACCGCCGCGAAGAACGGGATCCACCGGGCGAAGTTGCCGAGCCTCCACATCTGGCCCCCCCGCGTATTGTCGTCACCAGACGGCCGGCCCGATCGGCTTCGCCATGATCCCATGTGTGTGTCGAACAGGTTGTGGACTTCGTCTCCTTCGAGTAGTCCCCGGCGCCACATCTCAAGGCGACACGCAGGAGAGTTGCAGCACAGAATCGAAGAAGAGAAAGTGCTCGAAATGATACTCCACGTGGAGCGACACCAGCCCCCCTTCCCACGAGGCACCTCGGTAAGCCTCCCGATCGATCGACAGCGGAAGGTAGACTGCTCCCCTTAGCAGGGTGCTGAAAAAGTGACTGAAAGGGGATCGACGGATCGATCCTCGTGTACTACCATGCTCCCGCCGTTTCTGAAGGGAGCGACCCGATGCGTGGACCCGACGATCAGACGAACCATATGTTCAGTTACCTCTCACCCGAGCAGCGGGTGCGTGCGGACCACCCATTGCGGGCGATTCGGGCCATGACCGACCGCGTGTTCGCCGAGCTGTCGCCGCGTTTCGCGAAGATGTATTCGGACATCGGTCGCCCGTCGATTCCGCCCGAGCAATTGCTCCGAGCCCTGTTGCTCCAATCGCTCTACACCGTGCGCAGCGAGCGGCTCTTGATGGAAGAGATCGACTACAGCGTGCTGTATCGATGGTTTGTTGGGCTGAGTATGGATGACGCGAGCTGGTCGCCCACCGTCTTCAGCAAGAATCGCGATCGGCTGCTCGACGGCGACATCGCGGGCGCGTTTTTTGATGCGGTGTTGGGCCAGGCGGCCGACGCCGGCCTGCTCTCGGACGAGCACTTCACCGTCGATGGGACGTTGCTGGAAGCGTGGGCGAGTCTCAAGAGCTTCCGGCGCAAGGATGCGGGGCCGACGCCCCCACCCGATGATCCGGGCAACCCGACGGTGAATTTTCACGGAGAATCGCGGCGGAACGACACCCATCAGTCCACCACCGATCCGGACGCCCAGCTCGCGCGGAAGGGCCCAGGCAAGGAGGCGAAGCTCTCCTACGCGGGCCATGTCCTGCTGGACAATCGCCACGGGCTGGTCGCCAATGTCTGCACCACAGCCGCCACGGGCACGGCCGAACGCGAGGCCGCGTCGCTGCTGCTGGGCGCGCTGGGGCACGGTGGCACCGTCGGCGGCGACAAGGGCTTCGACGTGCCCAGCTTTGTGGCGACGGTGCGCGACCTCGCGTTCACACCGCACGTCGCACAGAAGGTCAAAGGCAGCGCGATTGACGGCCGCACCACGCGCCACGCGGGCTACGCCATCAGCCAACAGAAACGGAAGCTGATCGAGCAAGTCTTCGGGTGGATGAAAACCGTGGGCGGGTTGCGGAAGCTGCGGCATCGGGGCGGCGAACTCGTTGATTGGATCGTAACCTTTACCGCGGCGGCGTACAACCTGATCCGCTTGCGTACCCTCTTGGCGAGGGCGACGTGACCTGGCCCGGCGACCGGCTCGGTCGCACGATGGCGACCACGCACGAGCGGAGTGCCCAGCGACCGGCATCGGCGCATGGGGAACTGGAAATGCTGTCACAAGTCACTTTTTCATCGGCCTGCTAGGCCGTTTCCTCCTCGGCAGGCTGGGTCTCGCATTTGTCACATGGCTCAAATCCCTTCCGACTTGGAATCGGTCCTCGCCGGTTTGATTTCGGACCGTTGATTTCGGTAACGATAGCCGGGCGTGAGCATCCTCTCGACGAAACGTGGGGGGGCGCGACGACGTTCTCGGGCATGTCGATGGCCGCACCGCAGGTTGGAGCAGGTGGGGCGCTGCACCTCGCAGGAAATCTTTGGGGCTACCCTGATTGGCGTGGAGAGCGTCCTCAGTTGCTTGCCGTATCGACCGGGACAACCAGCAAGGACGGCGCGGCGATCACGTTGCTCGACGTTGCATCGTTCTGATCGCTGGCTTCCTCAGATGCAGTCGCAGTTTGTCTTCTTGAACGCACGGGCGCCGACAAAAATTGTTATTCAGGGAGACTTTCTCGCCTACATATGCCAAATCTTGGCGTAAATTCGCAGATTCCACTTTGGCGGCAGTTTTGCAGCACTGCACGAAAGTTCCATCACTTCAGCATTGACGTAGGGAGGTTTCCATGCGGCTGTCTCTGGCTCCCCTGGCGTTGGCCACACTTCTGGTGGGTGTGTTACCCGCCAGCGCGACGATGATCACCTTCACTCTGGACACCGAGTTCAGCGGGGGAGCTATACCTTCCGGGTTCCCGACAGTAACACTAGATGATTCTGTCGCACTTGACTCAGTGCTAGTGACGATTACCTCGAATCTGTCAGGTTCCGAGTTCATCGACGACA
>DASQFN010000014.1 GCA_035633115.1 Gemmatimonadaceae bacterium
CGGCATTCTTGCCGCGATCGCGATCCCGAAGTTCGCGAACACGAAGGAGAAGGCTTACCTCGCATCGATGAAGGCAGACCTTCGCAACCTGGCCACGTACGAAGAGAGCTATGCTGCCGACAGTGCCGGCACGTACTTCTCGGGCGACGGCACGGCGCAGGGCTTCACGGCGTCGCAGAACGTGACGATGGCGGCGACGGCGGTTGCCGGTCCGCCGGCCGGATGGTCGGCGGTGGCGACGCACTCGCTCACGACCAAGACCTGCTCGTCCTCGGTGAACGGTCTTATCACCTGCACCTGATCGCAACGGAGTGCGCGACTGCACTGCGAGCCCGCGTGGATTCTCCCGCGGGCTCGTTTTCTTTCTCGGGCCACGCGCGGAATGCCCGATTGGCCGCAGAATGCGGCAATTTTTCAACGCCAGAGCTTTTCGATAAGCGTGTCAACTCGTTGCAGGCGGCGCACTTGAGCTCCTGGATCTGAAGTGGTCCGTGCCGTGCCTACAGTGGCCTCAGATGCCGGCGGACCGACCCCCCGATCTGCACCGCATTGGCGAATTTCAACTCTCTAAAGGAGAGATCATGGTACGCAACAAGAAGGGCTTCACGCTGATCGAGCTTCTGATCGTCGTCGTCATCATCGGCATTCTTGCCGCGATCGCGATCCCGAAGTTCGCGAATACGAAGGAGAAGGCTTACCTCGCATCGATGAAGGCTGACCTTCGCAACCTCGCCACGTACGAAGAGAGCTATGCTGCCGACAGTGCCGGCACGTACTTCTCGGGCGACGGCACGGCGCAGGGCTTCACGGCGTCGCAGAACGTGACGATGGCGGCGACGGCGGTTGCCGGTCCGCCGGCCGGATGGTCGGCTGTCGCGACGCACTCGCTCACGACCAAGACCTGCTCGTCTTCAGTCAACGGCCTGATCACTTGCACATAACTGGCTGAGCTTTACAGCAGGAAAACCCGCCGGGACCTGGGCCCGGCGGGTTTTTTTTGGTTACGACCTGGAATTCGCGTGAAAAACTTCTGTCGTCGTCCGCACTCGACTGTTATGTTGGGACCTCCTTTGCGTCCGCCGATCCACTCGGGCGTGACCAAATCGTCGTTCGATCCGTCAGTACGGCGGACCTCACCTCCGGCCGGCACAGGCCGGCTGGAGATTTATTTTTTGAACGTTCTCGGATACTGCAGTCGCACGGCTGCCACCGTTGCAATTCCGATCGCCGCGATCCTCGCGCCCGACCAGGCGAGTGCTCAGCGCGACGTTCACGCCGAGGTCGCGGCGCTGGCGAAGCTCCCCGTCGTCGACAGCACGAACCTCCGCCGGATGGTCGTCCACATGGCTGGAAAGAGCGGGAAGCTTCTGGCAAGGTTCGTTCTGCCGCCGCGCGCCCTCAGGATTCCGGTTCTCTCCAAGAACCTCGCGTTCACCTCCAAGCTCATCCCCACGGTTCAGGAGATCACTGGCGCCAGCAAGGTCGGTCGTTTTTCCATGATCACCATGAAGTCGTTCGGCGACAAAGTTGCCGGTTCGGTCGGCGGATATCGGGTAGGGTACTGGCCGGAGGAAAAAGGTCGCCTGCGCTCCGAGGCGTACGAGAATCCTGTCGGGTTCATCGAGGTGACGCGCGAGAATCAATTCATGCGTGTCTCCGAGCATTTTTCCCTTCACGATTTTCTCACGCATGACCAGGCTAACGTGTGGCCCAAGTACGTCGTTCTGCGTGAGCCTTTGCTCGACAAGCTCGAGCTCGTCATTCAGGATCTCGAGCGACGCGGAATTCACGCGGCCGGCATGCACGTTCTCTCCGGCTTTCGCACGCCTCACTACAACCTCGAGCTCGGGGACGGCAGCGGGCGCGCGCGCGACAGCCGTCATCAGTTCGGGGATGCCGCGGACGTGATCATAGATAGTGACGGCAACGGCCGCATGGACGACCTGAATCGCGATGGTCGGATAAATTTCGCGGACGTCCGCGTGGTGCTCGCTTCTGTGGAGCGCGTGGACCGCGCATATCCCGACTTGGTCGGTGGTGTTGGACTGTATCCCTCGAGTGGACCTGCAGGTCCGTTCGCTCACATCGACGTTCGCGGAGAGCGCGCGCGATGGGTTCTTCGCGGAAAGTCCAGCAAGGGGCGGCGTTCTCGCTCGCGCTCCGCGAAGTCCAGCCGTGCCAAGGCCAAGCGCGTTGCGTCCGCGCGGGCCGCGTCAAAGCGCTAGCCCCTCAACAAGCATCTCCGGGGCTTCGACCCCGGGTCCCGGTGCGACGGGCGCGTGTGCGCCCAGGCCGGTTCCGAACCCTTTTGGGCACTCCGGTGTCAAAGGTGTAGCGTCAGAATCGCGCACTTTCCGCGCGACCATTGAACCCGCTATTTCCCCCCGGAATATCATAATGAAACGCTCAGCATATGTTGTTCTTGCCGTCTCCCTCGCGGGCAGCTCCGCGCTACGGGCACAGGCTACGTCGCAGCCGCAGCAGTCCGTCAAGAAAACGCAGGAACCGGTCAGGATTCAGAAAGGCACGACGCTGGAAGGGCGCGATTCCGTCACGATCGCCGACGTCCAGCGCGCTGCCGACGAGCTCGCCCGCACAGTCCAGGCGGCTGTAAAGCGAGTCAGCGAAGATCCCGAGCTGAAGGTCGCTGCACTCACCGTCGCCACCAACGCCGTGAATGCGGCACGGCTCGTCGTTGACCAGCAGGCAGCCACGCTCGCGGCAGCGCTCGAGATGCTCGCAAAGCAGATTGCCGCCGTTTCAGCACAGCAGGCGAAGCCGAAAGCGCACTAGCGACGTTTGTTGGGCGCTCGTTATTTACGAGCGCCCATGGCTGAGGACGTCTTCCGCGAGAACGTAGTCGTCATCACCGGCGGCTCTGCCGGGATTGGCCGGGAGCTCGCGTGTCAGCTCGCGGCGCAGGGCGCATGGCTCGTGTTGGCCGCGCGAGAAGCCTCCCTCCTCGAAGAAGCAGCGCTGGAAGTCCGCAATCGCGGCGCGCGAGCCGTCGCCGTTCCCACAGACGTCGCGGTGGAAGCGCAATGTGACGCATTGATCCAGCGGGCGATTGCGGAGTACGGCCGCATCGACACCCTCATCAACAACGCCGGCATCAGCATGCATGCACGGTTCGATGAGCTCGGAAGCGTCGAGCCACTCGAGCGCGTGATGCAGATCAATTACTTCGGCAGCGTCTACTGCACGCACTACGCGCTCCCGCACCTCAAGCGGACGCGGGGCAGAATCGTCGCGATATCGAGTCTCGCGGGGAAAACCGGCGTTCCAACGCGGAGCGCCTACGCCGCAAGCAAGCACGCAATGGCCGGCTTCTTCGACTCACTGCGCATCGAGCTGGCCGATGACGGTGTGAGCGTTACCGTCGCGTATCCCGGCTTTGTGGCCACCGACATCGCTTCACGCGGGCTTGGACCCGGGGGCAAGACTCTCGGCCATCGCCCGATCGACAACGCGGCTGTCATGTCCGCTGAAGAATGCGCGCGTCGGATAATCGAAGCTGCCGCTGATCGTGATCGTGATGTTGTGATGACGAGACGCGCCCGGATCGGGCAGTGGATGAAGCTCGTTGCACCCGGCGTCGTCGATGGCATCGCGACCCGGGCGATAGAGCGCGGGCGGTAGCCCGCGTATATTCACCTTATAAACCAGAGGAGAACGGGTATGCGCACGATAGGCCTAGGTGCAACGATTTTTAGTCTCGCCGTCATCAACGCGTGTACGGCGAAAGAAACCGTCCCCGCGGCGGACACGGGCATGGCCGACGGCCAGGACACGTTGGCGACGATGGCCGCGGGCTCCGATCCCGACCGCGCGACGGGCGGGTCTGGCCTTCCGGCGGGATTCGTCGGCCGCACTGACAACCCGTCAGCTCAGATCACAGCCGCGAAATACACGGCGAGCGGAGGCAGCTGGGATATTGTGACCGGACCGGCTCACATCGTGTATCGGCCGCAGGATGCGGCGAGCGGGAACTACACTGCGTCGGCGACGATCGAGCAACTCGAGAAGCCCGCCCATCGCGAAGCCTTTGGTCTGATTATCGGCGGTAAGGATCTCGACCAGCCGACGCAGGCGTACACGTATTTCGTCGTCGCTGGAACCGGTGAGCTGCTCGTGAAGGTGCGCGAGGGGGACAAGACGCGCGACGTTCTCAAATGGACGGCGTCCCGCGATGTACCAAAGGCCGATGCGTCGGGAAAAGCATCGTACGCGCTTGCGGCGCAGGTGACCGGTGACGCAGTGAAATTCATGGTGAACGGGAAGCAAGTCGCGTCGGTCAGCAAGGTCGGGCTCCTCACGGATGGAATCGCGGGCCTGAGGGTGAATCACAATCTTCACGTGAAGGCCAGTCCCGTTACGATCACGCCTCAGTAGTGATCGCGCCGGCATCGGGAGCAGACTACTGATGCGCGCGGGCCTCGCGGCGATATTGCTCGCCGCGCTTCTCTTCGTGGGATTTCGGCCGGTGGGCCAGCTGCCGCCGGTCGGGAAGCTGCTGGATCCGGCCAACGGTGTCTGGGCGACTGCCAGGACGGCGAATCTTCCGCCACTCGAGCAGGGAAGAATTCCCGGCCTCAGCAAGCCGGTAGAGGTGGTGTTCGACGATCGCGGCGTACCGCACGTGTATGCCGCAACGGAAGAGGATGCGTTCCGCGCGCTCGGCTTCGTCATGGCGCGCGACCGGCTGTTTCAGATGGAGCTTCAGACGCGAGCGGCTGAGGGGCGACTCACCGAGTGGATCGGTCCTGATGTTCTCAACGTCGATCGCCGAACCCGCGCTCTCGGGCTCCGCTGGGGTGCCGAGCGCAAGTACGCCGCGGCGAATCGAAATACAATCGGTCATCGAGCGATCTCTGCGTACGCCGATGGTGTCAACGCGTGGATTACATCGATGCGTCCGCGCGATCTGCCGATGGAATACCGCCTGCTGGGAGTAACCCCGGGTAAATGGGAGCCCATATATTCCCTGAGCTTCTTCTCGAAGATGTCTCTGACGCTGGCGTTCAATGACGCGACTTACAACCGTCTCGCCGCTCAGGCAAAGGTCGGTCGTGCGGCGGCTGACGCTCTTTATCCAGTAAACAGTCCGATTCAGGAGCCAATCCAGCCGAACGGTCAGCGCGCGCCACGATTCGACGTTGCGGCGATTCCTGCACCCGGAGCTCCCGACAGCGCCGCAATGCTGGCCGTTGCCGCGCGACAGTCAGTTCTCGCCGCCCTCGGTCGACAAAAGCCGAACCACAACGGTGACGCGCTTGGCAGCAACAACTGGGCGGTCTCTCCGAAACGGACGGCAGCCGGTCACGCGCTTCTTGCCGGCGACCCGCATCTCGAGCTGACTCTGCCCTCCATCTGGTACGAGATGCACGTCGTCGTGCCGGGGAAGCTCGATGTTGCCGGAGTCGGGTTTCCAGGTGTGCCCGGCGTCATCATCGGCTTCAACCGCGAGGTCGCGTGGACGTTCACGAACACCGGATCGGACGTGAACGACTACTACGCGGAAGTTGTCGACGACACGGTGCGGCCGAATCGTTATCGGGTTGACGGTGTCTGGCGCCCGCTCGAAAAAAGGATCGAATCCTACCGTGACCAGAAGGGAACGGTCATCCGCACCGACACACTTTACTTCACGCATCGCGGCGCGATGGCACGGCAGCTCGGCAAATGGATGTCGATGCGATGGACTGCGCAGGAGCCGTCGGACGAGGCAAGCAACTTCATCAGGCTGGGATACGCGCGAAACGCGACCGAATGGCTCGACGCCATGAGCGGCTATCTTGCGCCGACTCAGAACGGCCTGGTCGCCGACAAATCGGGCAACATTGCGATTCGCTCCACAGGTGCTTACCCGATTCGTCCCGGCGACGGACGGGGCGACGTCGTTCGCGACGGCTCGAAGTCTTCGAGCGACTGGCTCGGGTATCTCCCTCCATCGAAGTACCCGTATGCGATGAACCCTGCGCAGGGCTATCTGGCATCTGCTAACCAGCAGCCCGTCGATCCGCGCGTGAACCCGAGCTTCATGGGATCGGACTGGTTCTCACCGTGGCGCGCGATGCGCATCAATGAGCTGCTGCGCGCAGATTCCGCAGTGACCCCGGACGCAATGCGCCGCTTCCAGACCGATCCAGGAAGCGCGCGCGCCGACGCATTCGTTCCCCTGTTTCTTGCCGCCGCCGCGCGCGAGGACAGCGCGGGCCGAGCTGACGCCACGCTGAAAAGAGCAGCCGCCATTCTCGCGGAGTGGGACCGCCGCTACACCACGGACAACAGACGCGCAGTGCTCTTCGACATGGCAATGGACGACCTCGCAACCCGGACGTGGGACGAGCTGCGCCCGCAGCGCGACAAGGGCACTACGGCGCAGGCGCTCGGGTTGCCGGAGAGCCAGGTGCTGCTGGAGCTCATGCAAGACCCAGCCAGCCAGTGGTGGGACGACCGCCGCACCCGTGACGTCGTCGAGACACGTGATGCAATCGTCGCGGCAAGTCTGCGCGCCGCGCTTGTTGCCGCGCTCAAGATTCACGGTGATCCGTCGGGATCAGGATGGCAGTGGTCCAACGTGCGCCACGCCAACATTCATCATCTCACGCAAATTCCCGCTCTGTCGGCGCTCCGCGTTCCTGTCCAGGGTGGGCCTTCGACGCTGAGTCCGTCAGGTGGTTCCGGAAAGGAAGGAGCGAGCTGGCGCATGGTGGTCGAGCTCGGTCCCGAAGTTCGAGCGTGGGCAACCTATCCGGGCGGCCAGTCCGGAAATCCCGCGAGTCCACGATACAAGGACAGGCTTCCGATGTGGCAGAAAGGCGAGCTTGCTCCGGTGTTGTTTCCGAAGACGCGCGCGGACCTCGACCCGAAGCGAATAGTCTCAATCCTCCGACTCGACCCGCGCTAGCGATGCTCAGAGCAACGGTGAAGTTCCTGCTTTTGACCGAGGCATTCGCCGTCACGACGTTTGCGTTCGGCTGGTGGGCGGTCCCGCTTCTTGCATTCGCATGGGCTGCGCTTGTCGACACCATAAGGCCCGTGCTGTTCGCGACGATGTGCGCAACGTCGGCATGGATCGCTGTCCTGCTGCTCGATGCCGCGCGTGGCCCGGTTGACATTGTGGCTGCGCGTTTTGGCGAAGTCCTCGGATTTCCGTCCGTCGCACTGATCGCCGTTACGATCATCTATGCCGCGCTCCTCGCCTGGAGCGCCTCGTTCGTCGGAGCCGCAATCCGGAAGTCTCTGTTTCGCAAAGCAGCAGAGCCGGAAGAGCAGGCGTCGGCTCCTCAGCCGCGCGCCGCTGCGAGGGAGGTCGCGGTCGCGGATGCCTGAAACGACTGGACGTCATCGCATCGGCGAGCATCGCCGCCTCGACCGCTACATGGTGGACCTGCGTGAGACTCCACCCGATGTCTTCGAGGATCTCAGCGCCACCGACTGGTCTCGTCTTGCGTGGCGGGATGTCGGGCGCCCTTATCGCGTTGAGCGGTGGGCGAAAGGTCGAAAGGATTGGGAAGAAGAGCACGGCGCGCCGATGCCCGTGAAGGAAGGGTGGGAGCGCTTCAATCGCAGCTTCCATCATTTCTTCATCACCGACCTTCCCCAGGAACAGGCACGGGTGCGCTCGGCAATCCTTGCGCAGCTCGCGCACGCGGACGTTCATGGTGCGCGTGAAACGATGCATGAGCTCCTGTGTCTCGCCATCTGGAATCGTGTTCACAGAGTAGAGGATGCCGTCTGGGATCCGCGGGGGAAGCGTGCCCTATTCGACGGCCTCGACGTGAAGCGTCCGCGCATCCTTTTCCTCGGCGCCGCCGAGGGGTACGAGGCGATGCAGCTCAACGCGATGTATCCGGGCGGAGAAGTCGTTCTGGTCGATTACGACGAGTTCTGCAAGACCGACAGGTTCGGACTCTTCCCGGAGGCATATCCGTTCCTTGGCGTCGATCCCGCAACTGGACACAGGCGCGTCTGGTATCGGGAGGAAATGCCGATTCACTACGAGGTCGCCGACATTCGCGACCTTAGCTACGGAAAGGAATTCGACATCGTCGTCAGCATCGGACTCGTCGAGCATTTTCCCGACGAGCACAAACCGGTGGCGTTCGAGTTTCATCGCCGGTTTCTGAAACCGGGCGGCTACGTGATCATTACGACGCCGCGCAACCAGGTTCGCGGCCGCGCCTTCTACACGATTCTCTCGGACTACATGAACTACGGGTATCGCGAGCTGATGGATACTCGACAGCTCGCGCTGTACGCGTGGGAGAATGGCTTCGACATCCTGCGGGCGGGCTACATCAAGGCGCACAACGCGCTCATTTGCAGAGAGCGCGCGACGGCGCGGAGCTAGGCTTCGGGCTTTCGCTCGGCCAGCATCTTCGCAGCGAAACGCTGGCCCTCGGAGATTCTCTCGACCTCGATCGCAATTGCGTCGACCGATTGCATCAGATGCTGCATCTGCGCCTGCATCTCGGCCGGTATGGCGGCCGGAACCGGGGCGGCGCGCTCGATGCGCCTTCCGATGGCGCGCATGATTGGAAATCCGACGATGATCACGGCGCACGTCACGAAGAAGGCAATTGAAACGTCCTTCACCCGCGGCGGAATATCGGCTTCCCAGGGCATTCCCTTAACGGAGATCGTCGGCACTCCGATGGGCGGCGCCGGCATTTCCGGACCGCCGGCGACTCCGGTTCCCTGAGCGTCCGCGCGGGCGCGCGCCGCCTGTGCCTCGCGCACTGCCGCCTGAGCCTCCCGGGTTGCCTGCTCCACTTGCGCCCTGATCTGCTCGCGCAGCTGATCCCGCGTGATGCCCTCGGCTGGCGCTTGACTGAGGCTTAGGTTGTACATCGTGACAACTCCAATCGTGAACGACCCTGCGCGAAGCTCCCGCGATGAAATCTATGGGTCACCGAGGGGTGCTGCTACGCACACCACGAGCGCCACGAAGCGACCGCGGCCCCGGTGGATGATGGCGATCGACGGCGGAATTCTCGGCGTCGCGTTCTGGCTTCTCCTCTTAACGCTCGGCGTTCCGTGGGTGTTTCATATCGGCGCGTTCGACGGACTGTTTCCGGCTACGCTTCTCGGGATCGTCATGGGCCTCGCCGGATTGCGAGGCGTGCTGGCGGCCGTTGTCGTCGCGCAAGCGGTGCTGCTCGTCATCGTCGGATACACTCCGCTGATAGTCGAGCCGGCGCGCTCGCTCATTCGCAGCGATCCGCTGCCTTCCCATGCCGATGCGATTGTCGTGCTCGCCGCCGGGACCAGCGACGACGGGCTCATACTGCCGCAGGCAACGGACCGCCTGCTGAAAGGCCTCGAGCTGCTGAACCGGGGCGTTGCACCGGTGCTCGTTCTTCCGCGTGAGGCGGACAGCGTCGGGACGCGCCTCGTGACTCAGCGCGACGATCACCACCGGATCGTTTCGCTCGTGCGCGGCGCGCAATCGAGGGTCGTCTTCTCCGGCCTCACGCACAGCACCCGCGACGAAGCGGTGAGGACCGCCATGCTGTTTCGCACAAGGGCGTGGAAGCGTGTTGTAGTCGTCACGTCACCGCTTCACACTCGGCGTACATGCGCGACCTTCGAGAAGCTCGGAATCGTCGTGAGCTGCCATGCGGCGGAATCGCGCGAGATCGCTCTCAACACGTTGAGGAAGCCTGAGGATCGAGTCAGAGCGTTCCAGGGATGGCTCTACGAGACTGCCGGGACCATTCGGTACAAACAGCTCGGATGGATGTAGGGCCGAAACCGGTGTGAATCATGCTCCGTAGAGATCATCTCACGGAGGCCCCGGATGACTTCTGTCACCACTGTAGTTCAATCGCTCGGCGTCGCTTATGCGGCCGGCATCAATCTTCCGGCCACTGTCGCGGTTCTCGGCGTTTCGGAGCGCGTCGGATGGATCGAGCCTCTTCCCGGCGTGCTGGGCGTTGTCGGGAACCTCTGGGTCATCTCGATAGCAGTGATTCTCTACGCTCTCGAGTTCCTGGTCACACTCGTGCCTGGATTGGCAAGCGCGTGGGAAACGGCGCAGAGCGTCATCAGGCCACCGGCGGCTGCCTTTCTCGCGGTAGCGACAGCCTACAATCTCAATCCCGTGTTTCTCGTCGCTGCGGGCCTGCTCGGAGGCGGTCTCGCCCTCACGACGCATGGAACGAAGCTCGGCTTGCGCTACGCGGTGGACAGCTCTCCCGAGCCCGTCTCCAACGGAATTGCGAACATGGCCGAGCTTGGCACGATCGCGAGCATCGGAATCTTCATCTGGACGCATCCCTACATCACGCTCACCATTGCCATCCTAGTTCTAATTCTTCTGATCCTTGTCGTTCGACGGATCATCATCACGCTCCGCAAGCTGCTGAGCGGAGAATGGAGGAAGGGCGTTTACGGCGTAGTGCGCACGCCATGAAGAGTTCGCACATTTATCGCTGACCCATCCGGCCGCACCCAGCCGCCGGACTGATTCCTCTCAGCGGGAGCGATTCGTGGAGCCGGTGCAGAAGATCTGGAAGGTGATTGCCGCCTCTTCGGCCGGCACGATGATCGAGTGGTACGACTTTTACATCTTCGGAAGTCTGGCGACGATTCTCGCCACGCAGTTTTATCCCGAGGGAAGTACCACCGTGAACTTCCTGAAGACTCTCGCGACTTTTGCGGTTGGCTTCGCGGTGCGCCCGCTCGGGGCGCTGGTCTTCGGAAGAATCGGTGACATGATCGGGCGGAAATTCGCCTTCTTGCTGACCCTGCTGATAATGGGCGGCTCCACCGCCGCAATCGGTATGCTGCCGACCTACGCGAGCATTGGCCTCGCGGCTCCAATCATTCTCGTTCTTCTGCGGTTGCTGCAGGGACTCGCGCTCGGTGGAGAATACGGCGGAGCGGCCGTCTACGTCGCCGAGCATGCGCCGGACGGCAAGCGCGGATTTTATACGAGCTTCATTCAGACGACCGCAACTCTCGGACTTTTTGTCTCTCTGGTGGTGATCCTCGTAGTGCGGCGCGCCGTCGGAGAGGAAGCGTTCGCCGATTGGGGATGGAGAATTCCATTTCTGCTGTCGATCGTGCTCGTCGGCATGTCCTACTACATCCGGGTGCGCCTTAAGGAGTCGCCGCTCTTCACGAAGCTGAAGGATGCCAACATGACTTCAGAACGTCCGATTCAGGAGAGCTTCGGGACCTGGCCGAAGTGGAAGGTATTCCTGCTCGTTCTGTTCGGTGCAACCGCCGGGCAGGCGGTCGTGTGGTACACGGGTCAGTTCTACGCGCTGTTTTTCCTTCAGACCGTTCTCAAGGTGCCGCTGGGCACGGCCTATGTAATTGTTGCGATCGCGCTTCTGCTTGGCGCTCCGCTGTTTGTTTTCTTCGGATCGCTCTCGGATCGCATCGGGCGCAAGAAGATCATGATGGCGGGAAATCTTATTGCCGCTCTCTCGTATTACCCGATCTACATGGCGATGAAGGCATTCTCCGAGCCGTTGAACGCTCCGATGCTGACTGCACTCGTCTTCATTCAGGTGATCTTCGTAACGATGGTCTATGGTCCAATCGCGGCGTTTCTGGTTGAAGCATTCCCGGCGAAGATCAGGTACACGTCGCTGTCACTGCCGTATCATTTCGGCAACGGCTGGTTCGGCGGGTTTCTTCCGCTCATTTCGACTGCGCTTGTCGCGCGCACGGGGAATATCTACGCTGGTCTCATCTATCCCATCGTGGTCGCGCTGCTGACTTTTGTTGTCGGGTCGCTCTACCTGAAGGAGAGCCACAAGCATCGCATCTGGGACGAGATCGACGAGCTGCGGCCCGACGCTGCGTGAGCAGCTTTCGTCGCCCGGCAGGCGACCTGCGCGCAAAGGTTTGATGCCTCTCCCTCGGTCGGGGCGTCTGTGCTTTGCCGCATTGATGGCGATCAGCGTCGCGCCCCGCGTCGGTTCGAGTCAGTCGCCCCCGACCTCGGTCGCCCAGCTGCGTGAAGCGATACTGCAGCGTATCGCGGGTAACGCGGGAGCGATCGCCGGTGTTGCATACTCCGATCTGGAGACGGGTGACCAGCTCTTGCTGGCTGCGGACACGGTATTTCACGCGGCGAGCACCATGAAGATCCCTGTGATGATCGAGGTGTTGCGGCGCAGCCAGCAGGGAGCGTTCAGTCTCGATCAGGGCATTCTGTTGACCAATCGATTCCGGTCACTGGCCGATGGATCACCCTTCTCGCTGAAGCCCGAGGACGATGGCGACAGCACTCTGTACCTGCGCGTCGGAGAGCGCGTCCCTATACGCGAGCTGCTGAGGTTGATGATCACGCGGTCGAGCAATCTTGCAACGAACGAGCTGATCGAGGTTGTCGGAGCCGCCAACGTGACGGCGGCCGCCCGCTCGCTTGGGGCAACGCGTACCAAGGTATTGCGCGGTGTCGAGGACCAGAAAGCGTTCGACGCCGGCATGATCAATACGACAACTGCAGCCGACATGGCGATTCTGCTCGCCGCGATCGAGAACGGTCGCATGCTTTCTGCCGCGAGCTCGGCACTCATGCGCGACATTCTGCTCGCGCAGGAATTCAACACGAAGATTCCGGCAGGCGTTCCGCCCGGCACGCGCGTCGCGCACAAGACAGGCGAGATAACGGCGGTGTCGCACGACGCAGCGATTGTCTATCCCGCCGGCCGCAGGCCCTACGTGCTCGTGGTGCTCACGCGCGGAATAAGGGAAGGCAAGGCCTCCTCGGCGCTCATCGCCGACGTTTCGCGTCTGGTTTACACACATGCGACCCGCGGAAGATGACGCGAGTCGCGTTCATAGGTCTCGGGGCGATTGGGATGCCGATGGCGCAGCATCTCGCAAAGCCGCCGTTCGACCTCGTCGTATGGAATCGATCTGCGGACAAGGCGGCTGAGTTCGCGGAATTGCATGGAGCTCGAGCGGCGGCAACGCCTGCGGATGCCGCAAGAACAGCGGAAGTCGTGATTACCTGTCTGCCATCTTCACGCGAGGTCCGCGAGGTCCTCGAGCGCCCGGACGGTCTCCTCGCCGCGGTGGTGAGGGGCTCGATACTCGTCGACTGCACCTCGGGCGACCCCGCTGAGTCACGAGGCTTTGCAAAGACCCTGGCGGGGCAGGGCGTAGCGTTCATCGACGCACCGGTGAGTGGTGGCGTCGTCGGCGCGAAGGCCGGCACCCTCACAGTGATGTGCGGTGGTGGTTCGGAAATGCTGGAGAGAGCGCGGCCGGTGCTCGAAACGTTCGGAAAGAAGATTGTGCTCTGCGGGCCCGTCGGATCTGGCCACGCGGTCAAGGCGGTAAGCAATGCGCTTCTCGCGGTGCACGTCTTGTCGACGGCCGAAGCGCTCGCGGCCCTGACGCGACTCGGAGTGAGCGCTTCAGTTGCATTGGACGTCATCAACGCTTCTGCCGGCCGCTCGAATGCGTCTCAGAACCTTTTCCCGGAGCGCGTTCTCACGCGCGCATTTCCGCGCACGTTCCGGCTCGCATTGCTCGACAAGGACATTGGCATCGCGACGAAGCTCGCATCAGAGGCGGGCACACCGATTCCACTGATCGATCTGGCCGCGCAGCTGATTCACGAAGCTCATGTCGAGCTGGGCGAGGAGGCAGATCATGTCGAAGCGGCGAAGGTCGTCGAGAAACGGGCTGGGGTGACGATCCAATAGGGATGGGACGCTTCTTTGTGGCTGCGCACGAATGCTTTGATTACGCCCCGTTTCCAGCCATATTGTGAGCTGATGCCAGCCCGGACAACCGAACAGAAAACCGTCCTCTCTGCACACGCGGTCGAGCGGACGTTGAAGCGAATGGCCAATGAGATCGTCGAGCTGAATGACGGTACGGCCGATCTCATAATCGTCGGGATTCAGAGGCGCGGTGTGCAGCTCGCCGGCCGGCTCGTCAATCTCATCGAGGAGAGCGAGGGCGTCGAAGTTCCTCAGGGCTCACTCGACATAACGCTCTACCGCGACGACCTCCAGACGATCGGTCCACGCCCGGTTGTCGGCCCCACCAGTCTTCAATGGGGCATCGAAGGGATGAACGTCGTCATCGTCGACGACGTTCTCTATACCGGCCGCACCGTGCGCGCGGCTCTTGACGAGCTCGCGGATTTCGGGCGACCCGCTCGCATTGCACTCGCAGTCCTCGTCGATCGGGGCGGCCGGGAGCTACCGATTCATGCCGACATCGTAGGCAAGCGCGTGCTCATCGAGCCGGGCGACCGCGTGGACGTGATGGTCGATGACCTCGACGGTCGCACGGCCGTCGTCATCGTCCCGGCCGCAGGCGAAGACGAGCCGTGACAAGCGCGCTCGGCAAGGATCTCCTCGGCCTCGAGCCGCTGTCGAGCGAACAGATACTCCTCATTCTCGATACCGCCGAGCCGTTCAAGGAAATCAGCGAGCGCGCGATAAAGAAAGTGCCGGCGCTCCGCGGCCAGACGATCGTCAATCTCTTCTTCGAGAGCTCGACGCGAACACGCATCTCCTTCGAGTTCGCCGAAAAGAGGCTGTCCGCGGACACGGTGAACGTCGCCGCGTCCGGCTCGAGCGTCCTCAAAGGCGAAACGCTGGTGGACACGGCGCGAAATCTGGAAGCGATGCGGATAGACATGGTGGTTATGCGCCACGGAGCTTCCGGCGCCGCCCAGTTTCTGGCCGAGCGCATCGAGTCGAACGTGATAAACGCCGGGGACGGCACGCACGAGCATCCGACACAGGGCCTGCTCGATCTCCTCACGCTCCGCGATCATTTCGGGGACCTGAAGGGTCGCCGCGTCTGCATTTGCGGGGACGTCCTCCATTCGCGTGTCGCGCGCTCCAACATATGGGGTCTTCAGAAGCTCGGCGTGGAGGTCGCGGTGTGCGGCCCTCGTTCGCTGCTGCCGAACGCAATCGAGGAGTTCGGCGTGCGCGTCATCCCCAGGATCGAGGAAGCGATCGAGTGGGCTGATGCACTGAACGTACTCCGCCTGCAGCTCGAGCGTATGACAGCCGGTTACATCCCCTCGAGCCGCGAATACAACCGCGTATTCGGGGTAACCCGTGAGCGGCTCGAGCGCGCGCCGCGCGACATTCTCATAATGCATCCTGGCCCGATGAACCGCGGCGTCGAGATCGACTCCGACGTTGCCGACGGACCGCACAGCGTGATTCTGAATCAGGTGACCAACGGCATCGCGGTTCGAATGGCTGTGTTGTACCTGCTCTCGGGTGGGCGACCGGAGCTCGCCGAAGCGGCGAAGGGCGGCACGGGGCGCCGGGGCGGCGCGGAAATGACAGAAGCGGCATGAGCTCATCGAAACGCCACCGCGCATGCCTGAATTGACGCGCGAGTCGAAGCCGCTTCTTCTCACAGGCGGCCGCATTCTCGACCCTTCTCAGAATCTCGACGAATCTGGCGATCTCCTGGTTCAAAACGGAAAGGTGGAGGCGGTCAGCGGTCGCGTCGGACACGCCGACGACGTAGAGGTGATCGACTGCTCGGGATGCATCGTGTCGCCGGGCTTCATAGACGTCCATTGCCATCTTCGCGAGCCGGGCAGGGAGGACGTCGAGACAATTGCGACAGGTGCCCGGGCCGCAGCCGCCGGCGGCTTCACCGCAGTCTGCGCGATGCCGAACACCGATCCGGTCACTGACAATCAGGCAGCGGTGGGATTCGTCATCCGACAAGCGAATCGAGCCGCTGCTGCAAGAGTGTATGCGATCGGCGCGATCTCGGTTGGCCAGCGTGGAGAGACGCTGGCCGAGTTCGGAGAGATGGTCGGTGCTGGCGCGGTGGCGGTGAGTGACGATGGGCGCCCTATGGTGAGCGCACAGCTGATGCGGACAGCGCTCGAATACGCGCGAACTTTCGGCATTCCGGTAATCGACCACTGCGAGGAGCCGACTCTCGCGCACGGCGGCGCGATGAACGAAGGGATCGTCAGCGCCCGCCTCGGCTTGAAGGGCATTCCGGCGGAAGCGGAGGAGATCATGGTGATACGTGACATTCTTCTCGCTCGCCGCACGGGCGGTCACGTTCATCTGGCTCACATGAGCACGCGCGGGTCGGTGGAGCTCATTCGCTGGGGAAAAGAGCGCGGCATCAATGTCACGGCGGAGGTGTGCCCACATCACATCTCACTCACCGAGGAGCGTGTTGGCGCGTACGATACAAACGCAAAGATGAACCCTCCGCTGCGCACGACGTCGGACGTCGAGGCGCTGCGTGAGGCGGTGCGCGACGGCACAATCGATCTCATCGCGACGGATCACGCCCCGCATCATTACGACGAAAAGGAGCGGGAGTTCGCCGATGCACCAAACGGAATAATCGGGCTGGAGACGGCGCTCGGAGTCGTAGTCACTCACCTCGTCGATTCAGGAACCCTCGACTTCGCCATGCTGGTCGAGCGAATGTCCTGCTCACCGGCGCGGGTATTCAATCTCGAGGGAGGGACCTTGCGCCGCGGCGCGGAGGCGGACATAACGGTGTTTGATCCGGCCATGAAATGGACCGTCGATCCTTCAGAGATGCTGAGCAAGGGACGCAATACTCCGTATGCCGGCATGACGCTTTCCGGCCGCGCCGTATGTACAATTGTTGGAGGCAGGATTGTTTATCAAATGGAGAGCCCAGCGGCGGCGCGTTTGCAGCCGGCGCGATCATGAGGTAGAGGGATGAGCAAGTCGAAGACAAACGCGCTCGATGCTCTGCGCGCCCTGATAGCGGAGCGGCAGCAGTACGATCAATGGATCTCGACGCTCGAGTCGAAGCGCGACGGGACCGTCGAGCACGTTTTCAATCGCGTTTACTCTGATTATCGCAGCAGGCTCGACAGGGTAGTTGGCGAGATCAGAGGCCACGCCGAGGAGCTGCAGCTCAGCATCGCGGCGCTTTCGTCGCGCCTCGGCGAAGTCGCCAAGGAAGAAGAAGCCAAACGCGACGCGATGTCTGAGGCGGAGCTGCGCGCCGCAGTAGGCGAGTACGACGTGGCTCAATGGGAGTCGATGCAGGCGGATTCGAAGCGCCAGCTCGACAAGATTGCCGCCGATCGGGCTTCACTCGAGGCTCAGCTCGCCGAGCTGGAGAGCATCAGAAAGTTGAGCGAGGTTACGGCGCCTTCGGTCGAAGGCGGCGCGGCAACGTTGCCGGTTTCTGAACCCGCGAAGACTGACTCGGCGCGAGCTGACGCGCCGAAAGCCGAGAAGGAAGAGCCCGCAGAGGCGGCTCAGGCAACCGAGCCAACGACAGCAGGACCTTCCGCTTTCGTCCGAGCTGATCGAATCGAGGAGCCCGCGCCCCGAAAGCAATTCAGCGATGCGGGCTGGCCCGCCCGAGACATAGTGGAGCAGGCGCCTGCTGCTGCGGCGCGTCCAGAGCCTGCCGCGGCCAAAACGAGCCAGCGTCCGTTCGATTCACCGGCGTCCGCTCCGCCACGCGCACAGCCGGCTGCGGCGGATACTCCCGGTGCGGCCGCACCAACAGCGTCGCCGCCGATTTCTGCAAACATGGACGCTGCGCTCGCCGAGCCACGTCCGTCCGCCACGCCTGTGGCACCGCCGCGGACGCCTACGCCTCCGCGGAACAAGCGCCACACCCCAACCGGTAAGGACGCGCAGATATCATCTGGATTCTCGAAGCCCATTCGCACCCCGGCCGATGCGCGGCCGGAGGTCAACAAGACACTGAAGTGTCCCGAGTGCGGTACGGCGAACTATCCGACGGAGTGGTATTGCGAGCGTTGCGGGGGCGAGCTCGCGACGATGTAGCTGCGGCAAAAACAAAAAGGCGCCTCAGGGCGCCTTTTCAATGACTGTCGAACAGGAGTTCTTACTTCGCGGCTTTCTTCGCCATCCGGCTTTTGTGACGAGCGGCTGCATTAGGATGGATCAGTCCCTTGCGCGCTGCGCGGTCGAGAAGCTTCACGGCAGTGAGTCGGTCGGCCGCGTCGACTTCGGGTGAATGACCTTTTTTGAGGGCGGTGCGGAGCGCCGAGCGCTGCGCGCGATTGCGCGCCATAGCGGCGCGGGACTTACGCATGTTCTTCTTGGCGGACGCAATATTAGGCAATTCGATCTCTCTTAACGGTGTTGAATGCACACAACTTTGTAACCCTTAAAGCTATCGGGATTGGCTTGCAGGGTCAAACTCGCCGCAACAGCACAACCAGGAAGAGAACCACAGGTGCCGGGCACGAGGAATCCAGGTCGCGAGGTTGCAGGCGAGGTTTCAGAATTGCCTGGTGCCTCACCTGCCGCCTCTCGCCTCGGCTCCCGTCACCTCGCACCCGTGTTTCTCTGTGTAGAACTTCGTTCTACTCAGCGAAAATCTGTGGCTCTCCCAGCTCCTCAGCACGAGCTGCGCTCTCCTTCCCGAGTGCTTCCCTCACAAAATCGGGCCACCAGTCAACCTGAGGCTCACGACCGGCGTACTGAGAGAGCGTCGCCCACGTTCGCTCATGAATTTCCTGAGCCCGTTCCATGGCTTCCTTCTGTGAGATTCCCTCTCGCGCGATGGCTCGCCGCCCGATCTGCGCGTGGAGGACTTCGTCGGCCCAGTCGTAATCGTGAAAATGCGCTGACAACGCGTCGCCGGATTCAATCGCCGTCTCATACTCGAAGCGCTTCCCGGTCTCTCCCGGCATTAGCGATTGCTCGATTGCGTATAGAACAATCTGCCGCTCGAGTGGCGTCGCGTGCTGGTTCAGCCGGAGGGCAAAGCTGACGTTGAGGGGAAGGCCGGTCCAATCGAGCCCGCGTGAAGCCAACGCGACAGTTCCCAGCATTGCGTGACGCGCTTCGTCCCACAGCTGGCGCGAGTAGTCATGATGGAATTCCCACGGCTGATCCGTACGCTCCGACATGAACGACGCCATCATCTCGGGGACGTCCATCTCGAGAGTTCGCTTGCAGAGCAGCGCGAGGTTTCGCTCGTCAGCTGGAACTCCCTCGGCGTTGTAAACGAGATGCGGCGGAAAGTTGAAGTTGTAGAGTCCTGAGAATCGGTCGTCTCTGGCTGGGTGGAAATCCGCTGCGAAGGGTTCCGTGGCCCGCGGGGAAGGCAGCGACTCCGCCTCTCCCGAGACGAGGTCGGCATCGCCGGCAACTCCTCCCGCCGCTCCGAGATAAGCTTGGAGATGAGACGCCCATCGAGCGCCGCGCTCGCGAAGATCCGTCTTGTCGCCGCGACTCACAGTAGCCGCGACTGCGCGCTCGCCCCATTCGATTACCTCATCGAGATCCGTAACGATGGTCCGCATCAAACGCTTTGTCGGTTGATCGACGAGAGGGTTCGTCCGCGCGATGTGAGCGCGGTAAGCATCGCGGATGGCGGGCAGGGCCACACCGTATATCCCGCTCAGGAGCTCCACGGTATTCTCCGGTCGCAGAAGCTCCTCGAGAAATGCGTCGAGAGCTGCATCAGGCGCTTTGTCGAGCGGCGGTGCAGGGTGTCGCATCTCGCCAATCCGTTTTCGCAAAAGGTCTGCATGCTCGGCGCAGTACCACTGATGCAGACACATCGCGCACTTTACCTCCCACTCGGGTGTCGAAGTGATATGCGCGACGAGGGCCCGCATCACTTTGCGCTCCGCCCAGTGGAGGCGCAGCAGCTGTCGAACGTTCTCTTCGACCGAGAAACCAATGCGGGCTGCGTCGGCGTAGGTCGAGACGCCCGCAAGCTCCGGGATGCCGCGCGATCGATTCGACATGGATCCTCCAGGTTTCACATGCTACGCGGGGATAAATTGCGTAACTTCCACGCGCAATAATACCGGACCTTCACACGAGCGACATTGGACAAGTTCCAGACATTCGTTCTGATCGCGCCCGTCCTGCTCTTTTCGATGGTCGCCCACGAATATGCCCACGGGTACGCGGCACTCAGGAATGGTGACCCCACTGCCTACCAGCTCGGCCGGCTCACGTGGAACCCGGCCAAACACATCGATCCTTTTCTGACGATCATCCTGCCGCTGCTCACGTTCATCACGGCGGGTATTGCATTCGGCGGCGCGAAGCCTGTTCCGGTGAATCCGCGAAACTACCGCAACTTCAAGAGAGGCGACATCATCGTCTCACTCGCCGGATGCGCGACGAATGTCGTCATCGCGTTCCTCTGCGTCCCGCTTATTCTCATCGTGGGCCTGTTGGGCGGCAGAATTCCCGGACTCAGTGCCGGGGCGTCGGTGCTGCAGCTCATGCTCATGTACGGCATCCTGCTCAATCTCGCGCTCGCGGCGTTCAACCTGATCCCGATTCCTCCGCTCGACGGATCGCATGTGATGAAGTACCTCCTGCCACCGGCATGGGCCCTCAAGTATCAGGAGCTCGGCAGGTACGGGATGATCATACTTTTTATTCTGATCGCGATCGGCAGGCCGATTCTCAACCTCTGGTTCTTTCCGGTCTACGCCGTCCACTCGGCTCTGATGAGCATTGTTTCTCCTTACATAATTCCGAGCCAATGGACTACGTGATGCAGCCGCTGAGCCACGAAGACGAGGTCTTCGTGGTCGAGCTCACTCACTTTTCGGGTCCGCTCGATCTCCTCCTGTCGCTCATCCGCGACGAGCAAATCGACATCTACGATATTCCCGTGGCGAGAATCGCGGAGCAGTTCCTCGCGAGGATTTCGACGCTCGCACTCGACGAGGCTGCGGATTATCTCGAGATGGCTGCCCGCCTCGTGCGCATCAAGGCGCAGATGCTCCTGCCGCGCCGCGAAGGCGACGAGCCGTGGGAGGATCCCCGCGCGGAGCTCGTACGACGCCTGCTCGAGTACCAGCAGATGCGCGAGGTCGTCGACATTCTCGAGGTACGCAGCAACGACCGGCGCAATCGGTTCGCTCGCGCGTACCTTCCGCAGAACCTTCTCGCGACTGCGCCGGTTGGCCCGCTTTCGGTTTCCGTGAGCGAGCTGCTTGGCGCCGTCGATCGCGTGCTGAGAGGTGCGAAGATTCCGGACATGCACAGTGTTATTCCTCGCGCTCTCGACGTCGAGGGTGCGATGTCGACGGTCCGCGCCGTGCTCGCGTTGCGCGCGCGCGCACGATGGCGCGACGTCATTCCGAGCGACGCCGAGCCGTGGCAGGTCCTTTCCGTTCTGCTCGCCCTGCTCGAGCTTGCAAAAGCGGGTGAGCTGCGAATTGCACAGCCGCGCCCATTCGGCTCAGTGGAGATAACAGGTGACGGCACTAGCGAAGCTGCTTGAGGCCGCGCTCTTCGCGAGCGCGCATCCTGTCCCCATCGACGACCTTCGAGCCATGGTCGCCGACGATGAGACCTCTCCGGAAGACGTCACCGCTGCCCTGGGAGAGATTAGGCAGCACTACGACGAGGATGGACATGGTGTCGAGCTGATGGAAGTGGCGGGCGGATGGCAGATACTCACGCGCCCGGAGTTCACCGAAGTCATCGAGCGCGCGCAGCTCGCCGCGCGTCCGCAGCGACTCTCGGCGCCCGCCCTCGAGACGCTCGCGATCATCGCCTACAGACAGCCCATCGGACGCGCGGAGATAGAAGAGATTCGCGGCGTCGGCGCCGGCCAGATGCTCAAGTCGCTTCACGAGCGGGAGCTGATCGAAGTCGTCGGGCGCGGCGAGGGAATGGGGAGGCCGCTGCTCTACGGGACGACCTCACTGTTCCTCGAGCAATTCGCGCTGCGCCATCTCGGGGAGCTCCCGCGGGGAGCCGAGCTCGCAATTGCTCTGCGTGATCCGAACGCGCCACCCGTTACGCCGCAGAGCGACACACCAATTCCGCGCGAGCCGCATGCGGAGCCGCTGAAGCTTGCCGAGTCTGAAGATTCACCCGCAGACGAAAACACAGAGCAGCACCGGCTGGCGGACGCTCAGGCCTGATGCCTGACGTAATGCGGATTCAGAGAGCGCTCGCGAGAGCGGGTATCGCCTCACGCCGTCGCGCCGAAGAGCTGGTGGCTGCCGGGCGCGTTCTGGTGAACGGCGAAACGGCAAAAACGGGCCAGACCGTCGACCTCGACGCTGACACGATAACGGTCGACGGAAAGCCGCTCGCGACGCGGGGCGCCGATTTCTGGATTGTCCTCAACAAGCCCGCCGGAGTTCTCACAACGAAGACAGATCCTCGCCGGCGTCGCACCGTTTTCGACCTGGTCCCCCAGAAACCCGGGCTCACTTATGTAGGCCGTCTCGATTACATGACGGAAGGCGTGCTTCTCTTCACGACCGACGGGGAAGCAGCACACAAGCTGACACATCCGAGCAAGGAGGTCGAACGGACCTATCTCGTGACCGTGCGCGGGGACGGGGCGGCGGCGGTCCGCGCGGCACGAACCGGTGTAGAACTCGAAGACGGTTGGGTGAAGCCGCTAGACGTTCGCGCGCACAACTTGAGCAGGGGTCTCTGGGAGCTGGAGATAACGCTTGCCGAGGGCCGCACGCGCGAGGTGAGACGGCTGTGCGAGGCACTCGGGCTGGGCGTCGAACGACTCGTGCGCACGCAATTTGGTCCCGTCAAGCTGGGCGACCTTCCGTCCGGCGCGACTCGTGCACTCACCGGGCGGGAACGCGATATCATTGCCGCGATCATAGAGTAGCACATAAGGGGAAAACATACGGGTTAACCCACACCTGGAGAGCAACGTGGCAACACAAGCGCCGCCCACAGCCGATACCTCGCTGATGCACGACGTCGTCGACCAGGTGGGCCGACGAATTGTCGGCCAGAACTACATGATCGAGCGACTGGTCATCAGCATTCTCACGGGCGGGCACGTTCTCCTGGAGGGTGTGCCCGGACTCGCCAAGACGCTCGCGGTGCGCACTCTCGCCGAGACAATCAGCACGAGCTTCCAGCGAATTCAGTTCACCCCCGATCTGCTCCCTGCCGACATACTCGGCACCCAGATCTACGATCAGTCAAAGGGAACGTTCAGCATCAAGAAAGGTCCGATCTTCGCAAACATCATTCTTGCGGACGAGATCAACCGCGCACCGGCAAAGGTCCAGTCGGCATTGCTCGAGGCGATGCAGGAGAAGCAGGTCACGATCGGTGGAACGACGTACAAGCTCGAGGAGCCGTTTCTGGTTCTTGCGACGCAGAACCCCATCGAGCAGGAGGGAACGTATCCGCTCCCCGAGGCGCAGGTCGACCGTTTCATGCTGAAGCTTCACGTCGGTTACCCGTCGCGAGAAGAGGAGAAGGAAATTCTTCGCCGCATGGCGAGCGGGGATGCGATCCCGGTCCGCCACGTCGCGACTCCGCAGGAGATCATGGCAGCTCGCCATCGCATTGCCGATATGTACATGGATGAGCGCATTGTTGATTACATCGTCCAGATCGTCCACACGACTCGCTTTCCCGCGGAGTCGGGACTCAAGGATCTGGCGCCGCTCATCGAGTACGGAGCGAGCCCACGTGCGACACTGGCGCTTGCACAGGCGTCGAGAGCACACGCCTTCCTGCGCGGGCGAGCGTTCGTGACCCCCGAAGACGTGAAGGCGATTGCGCCCGACGTGTTGCGGCACCGCGTGCTGACGACTTACGAGGCAGAGGCCGAAGAGGTGACCAGCGACGCGATCGTGACGCGTGTGCTGGACGCCATCGCAACGCCGTGAGCCCGCGCCGCCTCTCGATCGCCCGGTGGCGCCGGGGCCAGAAACCCGCTCGCGTCGCCCAGGTTTTCGATCCCCGCTCTGCTTCTCCCGCCGTTTCCCCGGCTGAGCGGCTCAGCACCACCGGACACGCCGCGCAAGCCGGCGGAGAGGCGATCCGAAAGGGAGTTCCCGCAGAAATACTCCGGCAGGTAAAGCTCATCGAGCTGCGCACGCGCGGACTCGTCAACTCGGTGTTTACCGGTGAATACCGCAGCGTGTTCAAGGGCCAGGGGATGGAATTCTCCGAGGTCCGCGAGTATCAGCCCGGCGATGAGGTCCGGATCATCGACTGGAATGTCACTGCGCGCATGGGAAGGCCGTTCGTCAAACGCTACGTCGAGGAGCGCGAGCTCACAGTGATGCTTGCAGTGGATCTTTCCGGCTCTGAGCGCTTTGGAACTGTGAACCGGTTCAAGAGCGAACTGGCAAGCGAGCTGGCCGCCGTGCTCGCGATGTCGGCGGTGCGCAACAACGACAGAGTCGGCGTCATACTCTTCACAGACCGCATCGAGTACGTCGTTCCGCCGAGGAAGGGACGCAAGCACGTCCTTCGAATCATGCGTGACCTCCTGTCGTTCGAGCCCGCAGGGAAGGGAACGGACATTGTCGCGGTCATCGATCACCTCGCGCGGACGCTCAAGCAGAAGGCGATCATCTTCCTCATTTCGGATTTCGTGGCCGACAACATCGAGCATTCGCTGAAGATTCTGTCGCAGCGTCATGATGTTGTGGCAGTCACAGTCGACGATCCGAGTGAGAGGGACCTGCCGGACATTGGTCTGGCGCGCTTCGTTGACCCGGAAACCGGTCAGCACATCGAGATAGATACGAGCTCAGCCGTTGTACGCGACGAGTACGCGAAGCGCGTGACGACTGAGCGCGATGAGCGACGCCACCTTCTTCGCCGCCTCGCCATCGACGAAGTGCCGGTTCGCACCGACGGCAACTACATCGAGCCGCTGCTCAGATTCTTCCGGTCCCGGGAAACACAGGCCCGCCGGCGATGATGTCGTTCGTGCTTTTCTGGCTGCTGCAGATTGCGCCGCAGTCGCGTCCGCCCATAGCGCCGCCGATCAGCTCGCTCTTCCCTGTGCAGCTCGGTGCGCGAGTGACGCCTGACACCGTGACGGTCGGGCAGAGGTTCATCGTCTTGCTCAAGGTTCGTGCACCGGCTGGCGCGAACATTCAATTCCCACTTGCCGTGGACAGTGGAGTTGCCACGTCCCCCACCGCCGCGCAGATCGTTGGCGCGCCTTTCGTGGATTCGGCGAGGACTGATTCCATCGGTACCACCCGCTCCGCTGCCTACCGATTCGCTGCGTGGGATGTGGGACCACAGCCGCTCGGTCTTGGAAATATCGCGGTCACCGTAGGCGGACGAACTGCGTACATCTCGCTCAACTCGCAGACAGTGTTCGTTCGCTCGGTGCTGCCGGCGGATACGACGCTTCGACAACCGAAGCCACCTCGTCCGGTTATTGTAATTCCGCCGTTCAACTGGCTGCCGTGGCTCGCATTGCTCACGGCGATATTGCTGGCGCTCCTGGCCTGGTGGCTGTGGCGCTGGTACCGGCGCCGGCGCGCCGCACCACTGCCTCCATTCGAGGCTGCGGAGCGCGAATTCGCGCGCATCGAGGCAATGCGGCTTGCAGAGACTGGCGAGCCCGAGAGGCACGTCGCGCTCATGACCGATGTGATGCGCGACTACCTCGCAGCAAGAGTTGAAGGCGTTCAGCGCTCGCAGACGACAAGCGAGCTTCTGGCTGCCGCCGCATCAATTCGCCCTCACGCTAGCGGAATCGAGCACCTGCTTACAAACGCGGACCTCGTAAAATTCGCGCGCCAGCGAGTGTCGCCCGCGGATGCGCAGGCGATTGGCGCGCACGCGCGAACGATCGTGCGGACAGTGGAGGACCATTTCCTCCAGCTCGAGAAGGAAACGGTGGAGAAAAAGGCCGCATGAACGTTCTTGGTCTCGAGCTTCAGACTCCCGAAGCGCTGCCGCTCCTGCTATTGCTCCCGCTGTGGTGGCTCTGGCGCCGGCGCCATGCACCGGGTGCGATTGTCTTCTCTCGCACGGGCGTGCTCGCACGAGGGCCTCGGGCCGGGCGCGCTATCGCCCGCGCGATCTTCGTGCTGCGCAATCTTGCTCTCGCGTCACTCATCATCGCGCTTGCGCGCCCGCGAACCGGCGCGCGCGTCGAGAACATCACGACATCGGGCATCAACATCGTCATCGCGATCGACCTCTCCAGCTCGATGCTCGCGGAGGATTTCCGTCCGAACAATCGTCTCGAGGTAGCGAAGGCGAAGGTGAAGCAGTTCATCATGGCACGACAGTCGGATCGCATCGGAATTGTCGCGTTCGCCGGGGAAGCGCTCACACAGGTGCCGCTCACGACCGACTACAACGTGATTCTCAAGTCCGTGGACAATCTTCAGGCGGGGCAGCTGGAGGATGGGACCGCCATCGGGATGGGAATCGCGACGGCCGCCAATCGTCTCCGCGATGCCCCCGGAAGGTCGCGAGTGATGATCGTTCTCACCGACGGAGTGAATAACCGCGGAGACGTCGATCCTCTCTCGGCGGCCAGGGCAGCCGCGGTTTACGGGATAAAGATTTACGGAATCGGCGTCGGCAGCGAAGGACTTGCCCCCGTACCCGTAGGGAGAGGTGTCTTCGGCCTTCGCTTCGAGCTGCAGCCGGTTCGAATCGACGAGACGCTGCTGCGCCAGGTTGCTGCCTTGAGCGGGGGCAGATATTTCCGCGCCCGGGACGCAGCAGCCCTGGAGCGGATCTACGGACAGATAGATCTGCTCGAGCGCGTTCCGGTTCAATCGCGATCGTACGTGCGCTACACGGAGCTCTACCGCTGGTTCGTCGGGATTGCGCTCATTGCATTGCTCGGGGAGCTCGCTCTCGTTGCGTGGAAGGCGCCGATACCATGATGTATCTTCGGTTCGTTTCGTGGCCGTGGGCTCTTGCCCTCGCCGTCGTGCTTCCGATTGCGACGGCTTGGCTCATCATCCACGCGCGCCGCGTTCGCGCCCGGCGACTCGCGCATCTTGGTACACCGCAGATGGTCGCGCGTCTTGCGCCGGAAACCGTGCGTGCTTCGCGTTGGCGCCCGGTCCGGCTCGGCTTGGCAGTCTTGTTCGCAGCCATCGCGCTCGCTGGCCCACGCTGGGGAGTCGAGCGCACTGTAGTAAACCAGGCGGGCATCGACATTGTTCTGGCGCTCGACGCCTCGACATCGATGCTGGCGCGAGACGAGACCCCCGATCGGCTTGCGAAAATGAAGGAAGTTGTGGACCGTTTGAGAGACCTTTCGCCCAACGATCGCTTCGGGCTCGTAGCGTTTGCCGGGTCGAGCTATGTGCTTACCCCACTAACAGTTGACAATGCAGCACTCAACTTGTTTCTCGACAATCTCGATCCGACGGTCGTCGGACAGTCGGGGAGCTCGGTCGCGAGTGCCATCACGATGTCGTCGCGTCTCCTGGCGTCAGCAAAATCCGAGGCCGAAAAAGCAATAATTGTGATGAGTGATGGAGAGGCGTTCGAGGATGAATCGGCAGTGACCGAAGCGGCAAAGAAGGCCGCCGAATCCGGTGCAACGGTCATCACTGTGGGATTCGGTACGCCGGCCGGATCGACGATTCCAGTACGGCAGAACGGGCTTGTGACGCAGAAGCGGGATCAGAGCGGGCAGGTCGTCATAACGCGCTACAATCCGGACCTCCTCAGCGCGGCTGCTGAAGCTGGACGCGGCTTGTTCGTCGAAGCAGGGAACGCCGATCGTGCTGCGGCGGTCCGGCGGTTGCTCTCTACACTCCGCACGCAGCAGCGCTCGATCACCACGGGCGCAAACCTCGGCCTGCAGTTCCAGATTTTCCTCATTCCCGCGTTGCTGCTTCTCCTTCTGGACACGTTCCTCGGCGCACGACAGCCGCGCCGGCGCCGACTCGCTGCACCCGCGATGACTGCCGCAGCCTCGGCGGCTCTTTTTCTGGGCGGTTGCCAACTTCCGGCAAAGCGCGACCGCGCTTCAATCGACCTGTACAATCGTGGCACGGCGCTCATCCAGAAGCCGGATTCCTTTCTCGCTGCCGTGCCGTTGCTCCATCGAGCGGCCGAGTCGGTAGATACTGCTGTGAAGTACCGCGCGGGCTTCAACGAAGGATATGTGCATCTTACCGTGGGACTGGCCGCGACCGGCGATTCGGCCACGACGCCTCTCGACAGTGCGCTTGCCGTCTACAAGCGCGTACTTACGATGCGTCCTGACGACCGCGACTCCAAATGGAATTACGAGCTGGCCCTTCGGAAGAAAAAGAGCAGTGGAGGCGGTGGGGGAGGCGGTGGCGGGGGAGGAGAATCGCCGGCTCCACAGCCAACGCCTGCGGCCGACGCGGAATCGAGGCCGGCACCGCGGGCAATTCCCGGCATGAACGAGCAGCGCGCAGAGCAGATCCTGAACGCGATAGAGCAGGAAGAGCAGGACGTTCAGGGCAAGCAGCAAAAAAAGAACGTGCCGCGACCACCGCCCGCGGGGAAGGATTGGTAGCGATTTGCCGCTGATTCAGGTTCTGCCGGGCGCAGTCGCCGACCAGATCGCCGCGGGCGAGGTAGTCGAACGCCCTGCCTCCGTAGTGAAGGAGCTCGTGGAGAATGCGCTCGATGCAGGCGCGACGACGGTGGATGTCGCCGTCGAGGAAGGGGGTCACAAGCTCATCCGTGTGAGCGACGACGGTTCAGGCATGGACCGGGAGGATGCGTCACTCGCGCTCGTCCGCCACGGGACGTCGAAGATAAGGACAGCTGCCGATCTCATCGGGGTATCGAGCTTCGGGTTTCGCGGAGAGGCATTGCCCGCGATTGCGTCGATCTCGCGTTTTGCGATGGAGACTTCCGAGGCCGACGGACACGGGGTGGCGATCGAGACGAGCGGAGGCGTCGTGACCGCGACGCGTGAGGCAGCTCGCCGAAAGGGCACGACTGTAAAGGTCGAACAGCTTTTCTATAACGTTCCGGCTCGGCGAAAGTTTCTGCGCAGCGCGCGCTCGGAGTGGCGCGCAATCACCGAAACACTGAACAGTGTTGCGCTGAGTCGTCCCGATGTTCGGTTCTCGCTTTCGCACGACGGCAAGGAGGTTCTCTCCCTTCCGCCGGTTTCGAGCCTTCGCGCTCGTGTAAGCGGAATCTGGGGCGGGAAATACGCCGGGAGTCTGCTCGAAGTGGACGATGTCGCCGGTGTCGTTCAGGTGAGCGGTCTCGCTGAGCGCCCGGCGGATGTGGGGACGACGACGCGGCGCGTGTTCATCGCTGTGAACGGACGCTCGATTCGGGACAACGGGATCGTGAGGGCCGCGGAGGCTGCATACCGCTCCACGATTTCTGCGGGACTGCGTCCGTCCCTCTTTCTCGACGTTCGGCTCCCGGCGAATGCGGTTGACGTGAACGTGCATCCAGCGAAGGCAGAGGTGCGATTCCGGGACAGGTGGCCGGTCGAGCGCGCGGTTGAAGCGGCTGTGCGCCGGGCACTCGGCACCTTCGACAGCTCGGCAATGGTTGGCGGCAGCTACTTCGCGACGACGAACCGCAGCGGGATGGATTTCAGGAGCTCTTCGATCGAGGGTGTTTCGATTCTCTCACCGGCACAGGTCGACCGCGAGCCACTTTTTTCGGGCGCGACGGACCTTCAAGACGACGAAACGCAATTGTCCGTGCGATCTCCTCAGGAGATTCCGCCGCTTTTTCAGTTCAAACGAACGTACATCGCTTTCGAGCATGCGGACGGACTCGTTCTGATCGATCAACATTCGGCGCATGAGCGTGTTTTGTACGAGGAGTTCATGAGAGCGCTTGAGACCGGACGTGCGCCGGCGCAGCGTCTCCTGCTCCCGATCACGCTGCATCTCGGGCCGGCAGAAGGCGATGCCTTCGAGGCAAATCGGGATTACCTCGAGAAGCTTGGCTTCGAAGTGGAGGGTTTCGGAGGGAGCACACTTATCGTCAACAGCGTTCCGATGCCGCACTCGCGCTTCGATGCGGAACGCTGTCTGCGCGAGACGCTGGATGCGCTCACCGGCGATCGGGTCGCCGGAACCGCCACGCGACACGAGCACCTTGCCGCGACGGTTGCGTGCAAGGCCGCAATCAAAGCGGGAGAGGAGCTTTCCACTCCGGAGATGCGCTCACTCTTCGCGTCGTTGCGCGACACTCAGCTGCCGGCGCACGATGTTCACGGCAGGTCGACTATCGTGCAGCTGACGTGGGACGAGCTCGACCGCCGCTTTGGCCGGCGATAGGGTCCGTGTCATCTGCGGCCCGACAGCCGCGGGGAAATCGGAAATTGCACTTCGACTTGCGCTCGAATACAGCGCGACGATCATCAGCGCCGATTCCAGACAGATCTATCGCGGGTTCGACATCGGCACAGCGAAGCCGGGTCCCGCCGAGATACGCACTGTTCCGCACAGGGGCATCGACCTGGCGGAACCCACGGAGCGGTACTCTGCATCCGTGTGGGCCAACGAAGCGCGCGCGTGGATTGCCGAGGCAGAGGGCGAGCGGCGAGTGCCGCTGATTGCCGGCGGCACAGGGTTCTACATGCGTGCTCTGTTCGAGCCGCTGTTCGACGCGCCCCCGCTCGATGCGGCTCGCAGGCACGCGCTGGAAAGCGCTATGGATCAGCTTCCTCTCGCGGAGCTTCGGAGATGGTGCCGGACTCTCGACCCGGCTAAGGCGCACCTCGGCCGAGTTCAGCTCTCGCGTGCAATCGAGACAGCGCTTCTCACTGGGCGCAGATTGACCGATCTCCAGGAGCAATCCGCAAGCAGTCAGGCCGCGACGGTGCCGCGTTTTCGGCCGAGCTTCCTCGTGGTCGACCCCGGCTCGCGTCTCGCGCAACGCATCGAGCACCGCGTGGATGCAATGCTCGATGCGGGCTGGGTCGACGAGGTTCGATCGTTGATGGCCCACGTAGCGCCTGACGCGCCCGCATGGAAGGCCAGTGGATACCGTGTGGTACGAGCCCTTGCGGAGGGCAGCGCAAGTTTGTCATCCGCCCGGGAGCGAATCATTATTGAGACTCGGCAGTTTGCCAAACGGCAGAGAACATGGTTTCGGCATCAGCTCGGTGCCGGCAAAGTCACGCGCGTCGATCCGGATGACCCCGAGAGCGGCGCGATCGTGGAACGCTGGTGGAAGACGGGGGAGGCGGAGGTCACTTGAAGATCGGCATCACCTGCTATCCGACTTACGGCGGCTCGGGCGCTGTCGCGACGGAGCTCGGCATCGCTCTCTCGGGGCGCGGCCATGAGATCCATTTCATAACCTATCGTCAGCCGTTCAGGCTGCCGGCGTATTTACCAAATGTGTTCTTTCATGAGGTGGACGTCGGGCGATATCCCCTCTTCGAGTATCCGCCTTATGATCTGGCGCTCGCGGTGCGCATGCATGAGGTAGTGCTCAGTCACGGTCTCGAGCTCCTTCACTGCCACTACGCAATACCGCACGCCACCAGCGCCTGGATCGCGCGCGAGATGCTTCGCCAGCAGCGGCAGGACGTGAAGGTCATCACGACGCTTCACGGAACCGACATCACTCTCGTGGGCCAGGATCCATCGTTCAACGCGATCACCAAGTTCTCGATCGAGAAATCAGACAGGCTGACCGCTGTCTCGGAGTTTCTGCGGCGGGAGACTTACAACGCGTTCGGCTGCACCGCGTGCGATGTGAAAGTGATTCATAATTTCATCGACCCCGATGTTTATAGCCGCGAGCGCTATGCGGCGTCGATGAACCAGCAGTTCCCGAAGGCGCAGCCGGTTCTGATGCACATCTCGAACTTCCGGAAGGTAAAGCGCGTTCGCGACATCATTCGCATTTTTGCGCTCGTGAACGAGGATATACCCAGCAGGCTGCTGATGATCGGTGACGGCCCCGACCGCGTTGCAGCCGAGGAAGAGACGCGGCGCCTCGGCGTTGAAACGTCGGTATCGTTTCTCGGCAAGATCGACAATGTCGCTCCTCTCCTCGCTACCGCAGATGTGTTTCTGCTGCCGTCGGAGAGCGAATCGTTTGGTCTGAGCGCGCTCGAGGCGCTGGCGTCGGGGGTTCCGGTGATCGGCACGAGGGCTGGAGGCCTGCCCGAAGTGGTGCGCGACGGAGAGACGGGATTTCTCTGCGAGGTGGGAGACGTCGATGGGATGGCGCGACTTGCTCTCGATATTCTGCACGACCCCGAGCGGTGGCAGGCGATGAGCGAGATCGGCGCCGCGGATGCCCGCGCTCGCTTCTCGAAGAATGAGATCGTGAGCCAGTACGAGCAGATGTACCTGACGTCTCTCGCCGCTGACGCCGCAGCGTGACGAGCTTCGAGGCGCTCGTCCTCGGGCTGATTCAGGGACTCACTGAGTTTCTTCCAATCAGCAGCTCGGCGCACCTGGCCCTGACCCCGTGGTTTTTTGGATGGCAGGCCCGCGGCCTTGCGTTCGACGTTGCACTTCATTTCGGGACGCTCATCGCTGTGCTCTGGTTTTTCCGAAAGGAATGGGCCCTGTTGATTGCTGCAACGATCTCCATGATCCGGAAGCGGCGTGTGGAGACCGTCGAGGAGAAGCGCGTCATCTTTCTGATCGTCGCGACGATACCCGGCGCGATCGGTGGCCTGCTTCTGGAGGAAAAGGCCGAGACGGTTTTCAGGGCGCAGGCACTGACTGCAACTGCCCTGATCATGATGGGCGTGATTCTGTGGGCGGCGGATCGGTATTCCCGGATGACACGCGACCTGACGACCATGCGGTGGATCGACGCGGTCCTGATCGGAGTTGCGCAGGTCGTCGCGCTCGTGCCGGGTGTGTCGCGATCCGGATCGACAATCACCGCCGGACGGCTGCTTGGTCTGAACCGTGAGAGCGCTGCCGTGTTCAGCTTCCTGATGAGCATGCCGATCACTGCGGCTGCAATCGCTCTGAAGGGCCCCGAAGTCATTCGCGAGAGCGGGATCAGCACGCCACTGGTCGTCGGTGTGCTGTCTGCGGCGGTGAGCAGCTGGCTAGCGATCGCGATTCTCCTACGCTACGTAACGCGCCACAGCTACGGAATTTTTGCATTGTACCGCGTCATTCTCGGTGTAATAGTGCTCGGCCTTCTCTATGTCCGCGGCTGAAGAGTTTTGCCTCGACGGATACTCGGCCACCGAGCTCGCCGCCCAGCTGGGCCTGCCGCGAGTCGAGGTGCTGGAGCAGACTCGCTCTACGCTCGACGTCGCTCATGCTCTCGCGGCTAAAGGAGCACCCTCGGGTACACTCGTGATTGCGGACCGGCAGACCGAGGGAAGGGGACGGGGCGGATCGACATGGGTGTCGCCTGCGGGGACCGGTCTCTGGCTCACGCTGATCGAGCGCCCGTCCGACGGATCCGGGCTCGAAGTGCTCTCGCTGCGCACGGGAATTCGTGCAGCGCGCGCTCTCGATGTTTTTGCCGACGAGCCCATCCGCCTGAAATGGCCGAACGATCTCTACGTCGCCGGGAGCAAGCTCGGAGGAATCCTCATCGAGGCGAGGTGGCGGGAGCAGAAGCTCGAATGGGTCGCGGTTGGAATTGGAATCAACGTTGCCCGACCCACCGATGTGCCGGGCGCTGCGGCTCTCGATCCTGGCACGCGACGGATTGACGTTCTCACCGAGCTGCTTCCCGCGCTGCGCAGCGCGGTTCCATGCACCGGTGAGCTCACACGGCTCGAGCTGCTGGAATTCGACACACGAGACCTCGCGCGCGGCCACCACTGCCGCGAGCCCGCTCAGGGAATCGTTCGCGGAATCAATGCTTCGGGGGAGCTGCTCGTTGCGCTTGCCGACTCGGTCGCCAGATTCCGCACAGGCTCCCTCATCCTCGACCAGACATCATGATTCTCGCATTCGACATCGGAAACACCGAGACAACCGCCGCAATGTTCGACGGCGCCGTCGTCGGGCCGCACTGGCGGCTCACGACCAATCTCCCGCGGACGCCTGACGAATACGTCCTGCTTCTGCGGTCGCTCTTTCAGGCTGCGGGGATGGAAATCGCCGCGGTGACCGGCACGGCGATCTGCTCGGTCGTCCCTCCGGTTACACAGACGCTCGCGCACGCCTGCCTCGAGTGTTTCGGAAAGAGAGCGTTGATCATCGACGCTCATTCTCCGCTTCCGATCAAGCTCGAAGTGGACGAGCCGTTCACGGTGGGAGCCGATCGCGTCGCAAACACGCTTGCGGTGAGTCGCCTGCGCAAGCGCGATACAATAGTGGTGGATCTCGGGACCGCGACGACTTACGACTGCATCACTGCGAGCGGGTCGTTCATCGGAGGCGTCATTCAGCCAGGCGTCGGCACATCGGCTGAAACGCTTTTTCGGCGCACGGCGCAGCTTGCGGCCACCGAGATCTCGCCGCCCAAGAAGGTCATCGGTACGCGCACAGACGAATGCATAAAGTCGGGTGTGCTCTACGGCGCCGCCGATTCGATCGACGGGCTGGTCAGGCGCATCAAAAAGGAATGGGCGGTCCCGAATCCCCTTGTGATCGCCACCGGCGGCCTTGCCGAGACCCTCCGTCCTTACTGCGAAACTTTTGACGAAGTGGACGCTTTCCTCACGCTGCAGGGGGTCCGGCTCGGCTACGAACTGCTCGCGACGGCATGACCGGCAACTGGCGCTGGTATTGCAGGGATGTCATCGGGTATCGTCGTGTTCCAGGCGCACGTCAAATGGAGGGGCACATGTGGAGGAAAGCAGTTTCCATCGCTCTTGTCGGAGTGATCGTAGCGGCCATCATACCTTCGGTTTCGGCCGCTCAGCTGACCAAAGCGGCGAAGATCCGCCAGGCGATGGCTGCAGGCCCGGCGTCGATCACCCGTAACGCGACGGTCAAGAACTGGCCCGGCAAGGACGGGAAGATGGCCGTCCTTCGAGAGGGCAGTAATGGATGGGTTTGCCTGCCCAGCGAGCCTCCGACCAAATACAAGAAGAACAACGCGATGTGCCTCGACCCGCAGTGGCAGGAATGGTTCGCGGCGGCTGTGGAGACTCGTGAGCCGAAGATCAGCCAGGTTGGCTACGCCTACATGCTCACTGCCGACGAGTGGGGGAGCAACACCGATCCGATGGGCGCCAAAGGCCCCACACCGGACAACCAGTGGCATTACCAGGGCCCCCACATAATGGTGGTCTTCCCGGATTCGAAGATGCTGGCCGGCGTCCCGGTTCGGCCGAGCAAGATGGGGCCATACGTGATGATGGCGGGCACGCCTCACGCTCACGTGATGTTTCCGGTCCGGTAGGCGCTTCCGACTCAGAGGGTTCGGCAGGCGCGAGCCGCAGCGGAATGCGGCCTGACCGCTTGAATTAGCCGGCAGAACTTGGTAGCTTCAGGGCTGTTAGCACTCGCGGTTGAGGAGTGCTAACAGCCCTTTTTCGTCTCCCGTTCACCGCCATTTCAAGCAGGAGGGTTGTACCATATGGCCACAAAAACAGCAACGAAGGTAACTCCGCTCTCCGATCGGGTCGTGGTTCGCGCCATGGAGGAGACCGAGCAGATGCGCGGCGGACTCTTCATCCCCGACACTGCCAAGGAAAAGCCGCAGCAGGGCGAGATCGTCGCCATCGGACCCGGCAAGTATGAGGACGGCAAGCTCGTCCCGATGACCGTCAAGGTCGGCGACAAGGTCCTCTACGGAAAGTACAGCGGCACCGAGGTCACCATCGACGATGAATCGCTCCTGATTCTCCGCGAGTCCGATGTGCTCGCGGTCATCAGCTAACCTGAAACGACAGAGAATCCAACATGGCAGCCAAAGAACTCCATTTCAACGTTGACGCCCGCGCAGCCCTGAAGCGCGGTGTCGATCAGCTCGCCGAGGCGGTCAGAGTCACCCTCGGCCCCAAGGGCAGAAACGTCGTAATCGACAAGAAGTTCGGTGCACCGACCATCACCAAGGACGGCGTCACCGTGGCAAAGGAGATCGAGCTCTCCGACGCCATCGAGAACATGGGCGCCCAGATGGTAAAGGAAGTCGCTACGAAGACGTCCGATATCGCTGGCGACGGCACCACCACCGCGACCATCCTCGCCCAGGCCATCTTCCGTGAAGGTCTCAAGAACGTCACCGCGGGCGTCAATCCGATGGCGCTCAAGCGCGGCATCGACAAGGGTGTCGCCGCCGTAGTCGAGGAGCTCAAGAGAATGAGCGTCCCGACCACCGGCAAGAAGGAGATCGCCCAGGTCGGCGCCATCTCCGCCAACAACGACAAGGAAATCGGTGACCTCATTGCCGAGGCGATGGAGAAGGTCGGCAAGGACGGCGTCATCACCGTCGAGGAAGCCAAGGGCCTCGAGACGACTCTGGAGACCGTCGAGGGCATGCAGTTCGACCGTGGCTACCTGTCGCCCTACTTCGTGACCGATCCGGAGAAGATGGAAGCCGTCCTCGAGGACGCGCTGATCCTGATCCACGACAAGAAGATCTCGTCGATGAAGGATCTCCTCCCGATTCTCGAGAAGGTGGCACAGCTCGGCAAGCCGATGCTCATCATCGCCGAGGACATAGAAGGTGAAGCGCTGGCTACGCTGGTCGTCAACAAGCTGCGCGGAACGCTCCGCGTGTGCGCCGTGAAGGCGCCAGGCTTCGGCGATCGCCGGAAGGCGATGCTGCAGGACGTCGCGGTCCTGACGAACGGACAGGTCATCAGCGAGGAAGTCGGCTTCAAGCTGGAGAACGTTGTCGTGACCGACCTCGGCAAGGCCAAGCGGATCGTGGTGGACAAGGACAACACGACGCTGATCGATGGCGGTGGCGACGACGCCAAGATCCAGGGGCGCATCAAGGAGATCAAGGCGGCGATCGAGAAGACCACCTCGGATTACGACAAGGAGAAGCTGCAGGAGCGCCTGGCGAAGATCGCGGGCGGTGTTGCGATAATTAACGTCGGGGCGGCGACCGAGAGCGAGATGAAGGAGAAGAAGGCTCGTGTCGAGGACGCGCTGCACGCAACGCGTGCTGCGGTGGAAGAGGGAATCGTCCCCGGCGGCGGCGTGGCATTCATCCGTGCGCAGCCCGCGCTCAAAAAGCTCAAGCTCGAGGATTCTGACGAGCAGATCGGAGTCGAGATCGTTCGTAAGGCGATCGAGGAGCCGATCCGGATGATCGTCCAGAACGCGGGTGCGGAGGGGAGCATCGTCGTCGAGAAAGTCCGTCTCTCGAAGGACCCCTCGTTCGGCTACAACGCTCTCACCGACAACTACGAGAACCTTGTCGAGGCCGGTGTCATCGATCCGACGAAGGTGGCACGCACCGCGCTTCAGAACGCGGCGTCGATCGCGGGCCTGCTTCTCACGACCGAAGCCTTGATAGTCGAGAAGAAGGAGCCGCAGAACAACGCTTCGGCAGGTGGTCCGCCGGGCGGCATGGGCGGGATGTACTAGTCGCTCGCTTTGGATGGAAAGAGAGGGGTCGCGAAAGCGGCCCCTCTCTTTTTGCTCATCGTTTGTTCTCAGCCGCGGATTGCGGATTGACCGCGAAAACCGGAAATTCGCGACATGCAACTTCTTGAGGAGCTGTTGGAGGCCTGGCGGTACACTCGCGACGGCATAATCGCCGAGCTCGTGAATCTCCCGGAATCGAAGCTCAACGAACCGCCGGCTGGATTGAGTCGTAGTGCGCTGGATCTGGCGAATCACATAGTTGAATCGGGAAGGCTCATGGCGGGAGAGCTGAGTCGCCCGGACGGCGATTTCCAGCGGAAGTCATATGCGGCGCTCATTGGCGAGTACGTGAAAGAGAGCGATGTCGCCTCTTCCAAACAGGAAGCTGTGGAGCTGCTGCGACGCAGTCATGCCGAAGGTGAGCACTCACTTCGCGCAGCCGGTGCCGCGCAGCTTTCAAAGCCAATCCGCCAGTTCAACGGTGTGCCCGCTTCGCGAATTGCGTGGCTGCACCACGGCATTTCGCACGAGGAATATCACCGCGGTCAGCTCGCGATCTACGCCCGGCTCTCTGGGGAAACGCCGGCATTGACGAAGCTCATCATGGGTGGCTGACCCGCGTCAGGAACGCGTCATGAGGAGCCGGACGGTGGCATTCCGTCGGAGCGACTGGTTCGACGGCTCTATTAGACCTCGCCAGGCTCCGATCAGCGATCCGGTTGCATCGCCGTCTCGTTCGGCGTAGAGTTACCGCCGGCAAGAAAACACAGCAGGATGGCATCAGGCCCTGGTCGCTGGGTCCGCCCTCGCTTTGCATTGCGCAGAACCGGTGGAGAAACCGTCATGGACTCTCAGGGGATGGCGACAGACGAAGCAGTAGAGAGCGGCGATTACGCGCTGACCGCGCCCGAGCAGCGCACGGTTGACGCTCTTTTCAGCGCCACTTATGAAGAGCTGCGGAGGCTCGCGTCGACAGTGAGGCGCGCGGACCAGAACAGCACGCTCTCGCCCACCACGCTCGTCAATGAAGCGTGGCTGAAGCTCGCCAGATCCCGCGGATTGACCGTGATGTCGGAGCTTCACTTCAAGCGCCTGGCCGCCCGCGCAATGCGGCAAGTGCTCGTTGAAGCCGCCAGGCGGCGGAATGCGCGTCGTCGCGGCGGCGAGGCGATGATCGTGACCTTCGACGACGGAGCAGAGCGCACGGATGCCGGCGCTGACGAGATTCTCGCGCTCGACCAGGCACTCTCCGATCTGGCTAAGCTTCAGCCGCGACAGGCAATGATGGTCGAGACCCGGTTCTTCGCGGGACTCGACGTGGCTGAGACAGCCCGGCTGTTGCACGTGTCGGAGGCGACTGTGCTCCGCGACTGGCGAGCCGCCAGAGCGTGGCTCGCGCGCGAGCTTCGAGCTTCCTGATCGAGAAGCCGCAATGGACCAGGAGCGCTGGGCGAGTGTTCAGTTTCTCTTCCACGAGACGGTCGATCGTCCCGAAAGCGAGCGCCAGCAATTCCTCGAGAAAGAATCCGGCGGCGACGACGCGCTCGTAGCCGATGTGCTCGCACTGAACAGCAAGGATGGAGCGGCGAAGTTTCGAGCGGAGCTCGCCTCCGCCGCTGCGAAGAAGCCTAGCCCGTAATAACCATCTCGACTCGGCGCGGCAGGACGACCGTTCGCGTCTCACCTTTCTCGATCGCGTTTCGATACCAGTCCGAATCCTTCCGCGCACCGCTCCCCTCCATCAGCCGGATAGCGAGCTCGGCCGCTTCGACAGGGTCCATGCGTATGCAGCCGTGCGACGCGGAGCTGCCGATGCTCTCGAGCTGGTCTGTCCCATGGATATAGTAGTCCGGCTCCTTGAAGAAGATCTTCACGAGCTTCATCGGGTTGCCGGGCTCACCCGGATCCTTTGCCGTTTTCTTCCTTGCCCATTTTGACTCGGGCGGCACCCACGCCGGGTGCCAGATTACCTTGCCGACCCTGAATGTGCCCCGCGGTGTCGGATACTTCGCACTTCCGTCCGCGAAGGTATAAGTCTTGACGACTTTTCCACCTTGCTGGACGTAGAGAATCTTGTCCGACAAGTCGGCTCGGAGCCGGATCGGGGCCAGCTGCTGGGCGCCGGCGTCTCGCGGTTTCAGGTATTCGGCACGAGCCGCATTGATCAGAATCCCCGCGACCGGGAGCAGAAGCAGTCCGACTATCTTACCCTTATTGCCCATCACTCATTCACTCCACGGTTATCGGCGTTCGATGCATTGCTTGAACGCAAGGCACGTTCCACATTTGTTTAGCAATCGGAGCGCACGACCGCCAATCCGGACGCTCAATGGCTGAATCAACGGGTTACCCAGAGGACGAGTTCGTCCCAAAACGTCCCACCGGCGAAGAGACGCTCTTGTCCACGAGCGGAACCATCGCCGTCGTGGATCTCCTCAGGATTATTGCTGCCGAGCGGCGGGACCGGAAATATCTCGCGACACGAGCCGCGGAGATAATCTGCCGAATTGGCCCCTATCGCTGGGTTGGGATTTACGACATCGGGCCCGAGGACGCCCACGTCTTCGCCTGGAGCGGAATCGGACCACCTGCCTTCGTAAGGTTCCCGGTCACTGCCGGCCTCACGGGCCAGGCAGTCAAGACCAACAAGACTGTCGTCGTGAACGACGTCTCAAAAAACCCGAGCTATCTCACAGCTTTTGCCGGGACTCGCTCGGAGATAATCGTCCCGATTCTCGATCCCACCCAGTCACGCGTCGTCGGGACAATCGACGTCGAGAGTGACCGGTTGAACGCGTTCGGCCCGAATGACCAGAAGGTACTGGAGCAATGCGGGCTGGCACTGGCCTCACTCTGGAAGTGACGCGTGAGCGCCGCGGAAATCTTTCTCGAGCGCTCACGCTACTATCTCGCTGAAGAGTACCCCGAAAAAATCCGCCTATGTGTCGCGGCGCTCCCTGACGGCGAGCTCTGGAAGCACTCCAACGAATCATCGAACAGCATCGGCAATCTTCTGTTGCATTTGGCGGGTAACATCAGGCAGTGGATAGTAGGAGGCGTGGGCGGAACTCCTGTTCAACGCGACCGCCCCGCTGAATTTTCCGCCCGCGACGGCCCCGACGCCGCCACGCTGCTCGAAAATCTCGAGTCCGCGGTTCGCGACGCCGATGCGGTAATTGCGGGGTTGACGGAGGCAGACCTCGCGCGATCGTGTACGATCCAGGGTCGTGAGACCAGCGTGCTCGCCGCGATCTATCATGTCGTCGAGCATTTCGCCATGCACACCGGGCAGATTGTCCTGATCACCAAGGAGCGCGCACCCGGGACGATCCGCTTCTACGACGATTCCGTGGGAAAGGCGACTCCCCTCTGGGGCCGCAGGGAAGGCATTCCGTAACGAGGTCCGGCCCGGCAGGTTGCCGCGGCCCGCCGCATGCTACAGTATCCGCGAGACAATTCCACCATTCAGCGAGCGCCACGATGAGACTCTGTACCGTACGGCACGCCGCGATCGTCTTGTCCGTCGCGGGGTGCGCCACAGCATCACCGACGCCTGTTGCCACGACCGGTTCAGCCACCTCCGGCTCGGGGACATCCGCATCGGGAATGTTCGTCACCACACTCGGCACCGATACGATCGCAATAGAGCGCTACAGGCGCACTGCCAACCGGCTGGAAGGCGACTACGTGTCGCGATTCCAGGGCGGGCGTACCGTTCGTTACGTTGCCGACCTCGCGCCTGACGGGCGCGTGCGATCTGTGTCCTACACGGAGGCACGCCTCGGCGCGAACGCACCGCCAGCGACAGTGACTACCACGACAATCAGTGACGGAACCGCCACGGTTGCGGTGCAACGCGGCGGTGTAGCAGACACGGCTCGAAGCGGAAATCGGACGTTCTCCGGCCTTGCAATCGGTCGTTTCCCTGGCATTCCGCCCTCAGCGGCGATCTATGAGCAGATGCTGATGGCCGCTCATCCAGCCGCCGGCGACTCGGCCGTGGTGGTGCTCCTTTCCCCCGGCAATCAGCCTGCGCCATCGACGTGGATCGTCAGAACGCCGAGCGGATACAGGTACCACAGCACGTTCTTCGGAGGCTGGACCGAGCAGGTTGTAACCGATCCCAGCGGACAGATCGTTTCCGTCGATGCGACCGCGGGAACGACGGTTGGAACGGTAACGCGACGCGCAGGCAACCTCGACTTCGATCGTCTGGCTCAGGCATGGACCAGCCTCGCGGCATCAGGTGGGCTTCAGGCGCAGGCTTCGCCGCCTGACACCGTTCGCGCGACTGTCGGTGCCGCGAACATCGAGATCGCATATAGCCGCCCGTTCCGCCGGGGCCGCACGATCTTCGGCAGCAACGTCGTGCCATACGACCGGGTGTGGCGAACGGGCGCAAACGCCGCAACGCAGATCACCACGAGCCGGGACTTGATGTTCGGAAGCACTCATCTGAAGGCAGGCAAGTACACACTCTGGACGCTTCCGTCGGCGAGCGGAACAAAGCTCATCATCAACAGCCAGACGGGGCAGTGGGGAACGGAGTACGATCCGAAGCGCGACGTCGCCCGGCTCGATCTGACGGCGAGGACGCTGGATGCACCGACGGAGCAGTTCACGATCCGCGTTGACCCCGCGGGCCAGGGCGGAGTGCTGAAGCTCGCCTGGGATCGCACCGAGTTTTCGATCCCGTTCACGGTCATGTAAGCTGAGCGGTATGAGGAAGCTGAAGCGGGGCTCCACGTCCGCCGGGATTGCACGATAATCTCTGAGCGGACGTGACCCGCTCTCCGCTCGACCTCGACCAGGAAACGATGCGGCGGCTCGGCCATCGGGTCGCGGACATCGTCGCCGAGCATCTGGGCACGATTCGCGGGGAGCGCGTCATGGCTTCGCTCCCGCGGTCGGAGCTCGGGAAGGTGCTTCAGCGCAGTGCGCCCGCCGAGGGCATCGAGTTCGAGGACCTTATTGCGACGCTCCAACGCAGCGTGTTCCCGTATCACGCGCGCGAGCCGCATCCCGGATTTCTCGCATACATCCCCAGCTGTCCCACATTTCCGGCGGTGCTCGGCGACTGGATCGCGAGCGGCTACAATTTTTTTGCCGGTGTGTGGCCGGTGGCCGCGGGTCCGAACGAGCTCGAGATCGTCGTGCTCGACTGGTTCAGGGAATGGATGGGCATGCCGGCCGGCAGCGGAGGCATTCTCACGACCGGTGGGTCCGCGGCTAATCTCACGGCTGTTGTCGCAGCACGTCATCGCGCCGTCGAGAGCGGCGCCGACATCTCCAACCTGACGGTCTACACGTCGGCGCAGGCGCATTCATCCGTGACGCGCGCAGGTTGGATCGCGGGAATTCCTCGCGCGAACTTCAGAACCGTTGCCATGGACAACCAGTACCGGATGCTCACCGACGATCTCGAGCGCGCCGTCGCCGCAGATCGTGCATCGGGATGCTCTCCGTTCATGGTAGTCGCGAGCGCGGGCACTACCAACACCGGCGCGGTCGATCCCCTGCACGAGATCGCGGACTTTTGTCTCGCCGAGAAGCTGTGGTTGCACGTCGACGCGGCCTACGCCGGATTTGCGGTGCTCACGCCGGAGGGTAAGCGCATGCTCGGGGGGCTCGAGCGCGCCGACAGTCTCACGATCGATCCACACAAGTGGCTCTTCGTGCCATTCGAGTGTGGCTGCCTTCTCGTGCGCGACCCCACGACGCTCGAGTCGGCGTTCCGGATATACCCGGAGTATCTGAAGGACGTGCAGCCTGCCGAGCAGGAGGTGAACTTCGCGGATCGGGGGGAGCAGCTCACGCGCTATTCACGAGCGCTGAAGGTGTGGCTGTCGGTAAGCTACTTCGGGACTGCCGCAATCGCGCAGGCAATCGAAGATGCTATGGATCGAGCGCGTCTTCTCGACGAGCTCGTCCGCGCATCAGCTGATTTCGAGATTCTTTCGCCGGCGCAGTTCGGAATAGTGTGCTTCCGTGCGAGACCGGCTGGCTGCGACCCTGGCGAGCTTGACGCACTGAACGAGAGAATAAACGCGCGCGTCGTTGCGGAGGGACGATTCATAATCTCTCCAACTCGTCTGCGGGGCGGCTACTCTCTTCGGATGTGCACACTCGGGTTTCGTACGACAACGGACGACATCCGCGCTCTCTTCGTCTCTGTCGAGAACGCTCTCTCCACTGAAAAGGAAGCGACCACGAAGCACACGAAGGGCACGAAGCAGACTACCGGCTAAATCAATGCTACGACCGAATCAACTTTTTCTTCGGGTTAACTCACCTTGGGGTGCAAGGCGTCTTCGCGGAAGCTGTTCCCCAAAAAATGCTGTGCTTCATGCGCTTCGTGGTCGCTTCCTTTGCAAGGAAGAACCGGGTTAGATCGCGAGCTCCAGCTGCCGGGCGGCGCGAGCGCCGGCGACTTCAAACGGCCCGCTCGGCCGTCCCTGCGACGCCGCAGTGATCAGCCCCGAAAAAGCAGTCCCGTCGAGGGCGGCGCGTACGGTTTCGAGCGCAATTTGCGGCCGGTTGTTCTTCTGGCTCAGGTGAGCTAGCACCAGATGAGTCAGGCCCCTATGCTCGCATTTTCGCGCGACGGCTGCTGCATCATCGTTGCTAAGGTGTCCGTAGCGGCTTCTGATGCGGTTCTGCAATACCGGCGGATACGGACCGCGACGAAGCATCTCGACGTCGTGGTTCGCTTCGATCATCAGGATCTCGACATCGTGCACGGCGCGCATCACTGCTTCGGTACAGACTCCCAGGTCGTAGACGATTCCGGCGCGCGCACCAGTCTCGCGTGACGTTGCAACAACGGCCAGCGGCTCGTTCGCGTCGTGCGAGGTAGCGATTGTCGCGATATCGATATCTCCGATCGTGAACCTTCCTCTGGCCGAAACGGTTTCCACTGATGCGCGGGCGAGAGATGCGCATCCGGTGCGGGTGCCCGCAGTCGCGAGAATCCGCCATCCCCAGCGTTTCGCCCCCGAGGCCACTCCCTTCACGTGATCGCCATGCTCGTGAGTGACTATCACGGCTTCGATCGACGACGGCGGCACGTCCATGAATTCCAGACGCTTTTCCATCCCGCGTGGGGAGAAACCGGCGTCGATCAGGATGCGCGTCTTGCCGGCTTCGATTACTACGGAGTTCCCCTTGCTTCCACTTCCAAGAACTCGAACTATCACTCTGTGCTTCCTCTGCTCTTGTAGAATGCGTCGGCGAGATGCTGCTTGCCGCTCTCGCTCAGCTCGACGTGACGGCGCGCCATCATCCGCTCGGCGACCTCGATGAATTTGTCGAGGTCGAACGTCCCGTAAGGCTCGCCGTCTCCCCAGGCGAAGGGAGGCACGAACTTCGATCCAACGTGGCCGCCGTAGACGTTTGCGCCGGCACCCAGAACCGCTCCTGTCGTCAGCATCGTTCCGATGCCCGTCTTCACATGATCGCCGAACAACGTCCCCAGAAACTGGCAGCCGGTATCGCGCATGCCCTCTGGAGTCCACATCTGAACGTTACCATAGGTGTTCTTGAGGTTGCTCGTCGTCGTGACCGCCCCGAGGTTCACCCAGCGGCCGAGGTAGGAGTGCCCCACAAATCCCGTATGTCCCTTGTTCGAGTGCCCCAGCATGATCGAGTTGCTTATCTCGCCTCTGACCTTGCAGGTCTCGCCAATCGAGCACGATCTGATCGCATCGCCAACGACTATTGTGTTTTCACCGATGTAGCACGGGCCCACAATCCGCGTGAAGGATGAAATCGTCGCGCCCCTGCATATGAGAATCGGCCCGGCAGAAGCGTCGAGCACAACGAAAGACTCGATGTGGGCGCCCGCCTCGCAGTACACCCCGTTGGTTCCTACTACAGTTGCGTTCCCGGCGGTCGAAAGGGTGAGCTTCAAGGCGAGGTCCCGGATATCGGCGGTGAGCTGAGGCGAGAGCTGATCTATGGGGTCCCATACATATTCCAGCCAGCGGCCCGTAATCCTTTTCCTTGGGTCGCGGGATTCGGGAGCCAGCGATCCCAGATCCAGTGCTCCGTCCGCCAGGTCAGACACACGGACTGCCTCACGAAGTCTGACTGCGCAGATCTGGTCGGCTGAGTGGTAGGCACCCGCGATATCCGGCCCGGAGGTCGGGTCGGCCAGATCAGTCCCGAGGGCCGTTACGAATCTCGAATTCGCGACCACCGATCCGGCGGGAATCTCTGCGTCTGCCGGAACCGCCCGCGGTGCATTCGCCTCGTCGAAATGAGCGAGATGACCTGCACCGATGAATCCGGCAGCCCTCAGTCCCGTAGCGAGCTCCCAGCGCTCCCGGATGATCATCGCCCCGGCCATCAGCTCCGACACAGGTCGGGTGAGGGCGAACGGCTCGAAGGTCCGCGCGCGAGCGTCATCGTAGAGATAGAGCGCGCTCACGCAGGATCCCTCAGGTCTTCCGGAAGAGAGTCCACCAGTGCCTTCAAATCCGCGGACCGATCGGTCGTTGTCACCAGTGTCACACCCGCCTTAGTGACCACCACCAGGTCATTCACACCATAGAGGACGACGGTGCCCTCCTCGGCGTGGACGACATTCCCGACGGCCTCGACCGCATACACGCTCCCGGAAGACACGTTGCCCGTCTCGTCTTCCGCCTTCACACGTCGCAGCGATCCCCACGTCCCAACGTCATCCCACCCAAAATCTCCCGGCAGGACTCTGACCTTGCTGCTTCGCTCCAGCACGCCGACATCGACAGAGACTGGCGTCACCGCCCTGAAAAACCGGTCGCCCGCATCGTGGCCGCCGACGTCGCCGGCGCCGCCGGCGTCGGCAAGCGCTCCGGACACCTCGGGCGTGAGCGCTCGAACCTCGGCGAGAAAGTCCGCGACTCTCCAGACAAAGATTCCCGAGTTCCAGAGGTATCCCTGATGGAGCATCCGCTCGGCGCGCTCCCGCGTAGGCTTTTCAACGAAGCGACTCACCGCAAGCGCTCCAGTCTCCGTTGCCGCTCCCGTCTGGATGTAGCCGAAGCCGGGATCGGCGCGAGTTGGAACCACGCCAACGGTCACGAGCGCGCCTTCCTCGATCGCCACTCTCTCCGCGGCAAGCAGCGACTCGCGGAATGCGTTGTCGTCTCCTATCGCCCAGTCGGAATGGACGCAGATCATCACGGCGTTTTCACCATCTCTGCGCGCGATCTGAACGGCTGCCCACGCGAGCGCTCCCGCGGTTCCCACCGGACGCGGCTCTGCAATGATGTTTTTCACGGGCAGGTCAGGCGCCGCAGCCGCTATTGCCTCGCGCAGAGGTCGCGTCGTCAGAACGAGTGTCTGCTCGGCGGGAATAATCGGAGACAGACGCCGGAGAGTGTTCACCAGCAGCGGGTCTGAGTCAACGAGAGGCAGGAGTTGTTTTGGGCGTGCCTGAGTGCTGAGCGGCCAGAAGCGGGAGCCGATGCCGCCGGCGAGAATGACTCCCCAGCGGCTCAATCGCTTCCCTCGGGAAGTTCCGCTCCGTCGTCCGGAGCAACGCCGGTAAGGCGCGCTATGAGCGTGTACAGCTTTTTCGGGCTGAAGGGCTTCGTGAGAAATTCGGTTGCGCCGCCTTCGCGAGCATCCTGCTCGTATCTGGCCTCGCCGGCGGCGGTGAGAATGATGATCGGAATGGCACTCCACTCCGGCCGGCCCCGCATATGATCCAGAACGTCCAGCCCCGAGAGACGCGGCATCATCAGATCGAGGACAACGAGGTCGGCCCCCTTCTCGCGCTCGAGGATCTCTATTGCTTCCTGGCCGTCGTAGGCGAGCGAGACGCGAAATGGCCCTTGCTCGAGCTTGATCTTGATGATTCGGCCAATGTGCGCTTCGTCGTCGGCGACAAGGATGTGGCGCTCTTCGGGTGGCTGCTGGCTCGTCATCCGTCTGCTCTAAAGGATTGACGCAATCGCCTGCCGATGCCGTCTGACATCATACAGCAGCATACCGAGGTCGGCGGACTGATCGGTGAGGACACAGAGCAGGGCGTCGTCGCCGACCGAGGAAACGATGGCATACCCGAACTCGTGCTCGACGAGAGCGAGGCGCATCTCGCCGCGCTGGGTGGTGTGTCCGATTTCGTCCGCAGAAGCAACCAGTCCGGGGATTCGTGCTGCCAAATCCTCTGCGTTCACTGGAATCTTTGATTGGGCGTCGATCAGCAGCCCATCGCGGCCGAGCACAACCACTGCTTCGATGCCGGGCCGCTGTCGGATGGCGACTGTAAGGTCGCGAATGCTCGGCATCGGTAAATCCGTCGAAAGTGTTGCGAAGCTAGATTGCGCAGAGGGTGAAGTCAAGCGGCCAATTGCTTGAACTGCCACGATTTACAGGGTATTATCGAAAGTTGCGGCGCAGCCGCCGACATCTCTTTTTCCTGACGAATGAACCTCAGAAAATCCATCGCCGGCGCCGCACTCACTGTGCTCGCGCTTTCAGCCTGTGACGACACGGACCCGTTTGCGGCGACACTGCCAACGGTAGAAGACTCCTATACGATCTTTGCCCTGAGCGGGACTCCACCGGCCTATCCGAGCGGCCTCAATACGGCTGCGCGCGCGGCCACGCGCGTGGACGGGAACGCCAACTTCGATGTTGCATTCGACATCAACGCCGAAGGCGCTGCGGTCGTGTATCCCGTGAAGCTGGTCGTGACCTCGATTGGCGGCGACAGGCCAGTCGGACTCCGGAAGGTCGACGCTCCATTCGACTCGGTGAAGATCGCCCCGACCGGCACTTACCCCGACAGCGCCGCCGTTGTCGCCGGCAGAGGTCAGGTGATTGTCGTCGAAGCTTATCGTGGCTCAAGCGGCGACATCTGCGCCTTTCACCTCTCTCAGAACATCTACACGAAGATCGTGATCGATTCGGTCGATGTCCCCGGCCGGACCATCAACATCAGGACCGTGATGGATCCGAACTGCGGGTTTAGATCCTTCGAACCGGGAATTCCCGGACAGTAGGAATGCATGACCTGCGCATGTTTCGGGAGCAGGTGGACACGCTTCGCGAAGGCATGCGCCGCCGGGGGAAGCTGGATTCGCTCGCGCCCGTCATAGACCGGGCGCAGGCAATCGACGCCGACAGGCGTGGGATGATCCAGGCTGCTGAAGAGCGCAAAGCCGCCCGCAACAGGATCAGTCAGGAGGTGGCCCGCCGAAAGAAAGCCGGCGAGAGCGCGGACGAGCTGCTCGGACAGTCGAGAAATCTTGGCGAAGAGATCGCCCGCCTCGAGGATGAGCTCGCTTCGCTCGAGTCGGATCTGACAGTCGCCCTCATGGAAATACCCAACCTCACACTGGCGGAGGTGCCCGAGGGAGGCGAGGAATTCAACGCTGTCGTTGCTTCGTGGGGCAAGCCAAGAGAAAAGGGAAGTGTCTCGCCGCATTGGGAGGTTGGCGCAAAGCTCGGCCTGATCGATTTCGACCGCGGCGCCAAAGTCGCGGGCTCGGGATTCATCCTGTACCGCGGGCTCGGTGCCCGTCTCGTACGCGGGCTCATGAACATGGAGCTCGATCTTCACGTGCGCGACCACGGTTACGAAGAGCTGTGGGTTCCGGTCGTCGTCAATCGCACGTCGATGACCGCGACCGGCCAGCTTCCGAAATTCGAGGACGACATGTACGCGCTGCGGGACGACGAGCTCTTCCTGATCCCGACAGCGGAAGTGCCGGTGACGAACATTTATCGTGATGAGATTCTCAACGCCGCCGAACTTCCCAAGAGCTTCGCAACGTGCTCGCGATGTTTTCGCCGGGAAGCGGGCGCTGCCGGAAAGGATACGCGTGGACTTCTGCGCGTTCACGAATTCGACAAGGTCGAGCTCGTGCGATACGCGACGCCCGAGTCCTCGCTGGACGAGCTGGAGCTTCTCACGGCGCACGCCGAAAAAGTGCTTCAGCTTCTCGAGCTGCCCTACCGCCGAGTGCTTCTCGCGGCGGGGGATACGGGCTTCAGCAGCGCCAAGACATTCGATCTCGAGGTGTTCGCGCCAGGGGTCGGCGCGTGGCTCGAGGTCTCGTCCTGCAGCTCTTTCACGGAGTATCAGGCTCGCCGCGGAAATATCCGATATCGACCGGCGGAAGGTGGGAAGCCGCGCTTCGTGCATACGTTGAACGGCTCAGCCCTCGCGTTCCCGCGAGTGATCGCTTCGATTCTCGAGCACCACCAGAATCCGGATGGCAGCGTCACACTCCCCGACGCGCTGAAGCCTTACGTCGGGTCCGACCGGCTGAGCTGAGCGTGCGCCGGCCGGCTCCGGTCACAATCGCCACAGTCTGCGTTGCCGCGCTGCTTGTCTGGTACGTCATCTACACGCAGGGGGTTGTTCGCGAGCTGCGTCGTGAAGCGTCACGGGTCGGATTGATGTACGCGCGCGTGTACGACGGTCTGAACGATCCCAACCCCGATGCTGCCAACACCACGCTGCTCGATCTCGCGAGGCACATTCGTGAGTCAGGTGTCCCACTGATACTCACCGACAGTCGCGGGAATCCCACCGATACGGCGAATCTCCCGATGACAGCGCCCCTAAATTCGCCTCAGCTGAAGGAGTACGTCAAAACGCTCGACCTGCAAAACCGACCCATCGTCGAAGGCGATGTTGGGACGGTTCATTACGGGAACACCCCGCTGGTTCGCGGCCTTCGAATCATCCCCCTCCTCCAGTCTCTGCTCATCGGCATGTTCCTGCTTGCAGGAGCGTACGCGATTCGCACGCGCGGCCGGGCTGACCGCGAGCAGATCTGGGCGGGAATGGCGCGCGAGTCCGCGCATCAGCTCGGTACCCCGCTCTCGAGCATGAGCGGGTGGATCGAGCTCCTTCGTGAAGCCGGTGGCGACGAAATGACACTGAGCGCCCTCGACCACATGGATGCCGACCTCGAGCGCCTGAAGCGCGTTGCGAATCGCTTCGAGCGCATCGGACGCCCGCCGAAAAAAGAGAAGGTCGATATCGGTGAGCTGGTGGACCGGGTCGCAGCGTACTTCCGCGCCCGCGTGCCAACGCTGGCGCAGCGCGTGACGGTGAACTCGACGCGCGGGGACGAACCGCTTGTCGTCCATGGCGATCCCGTACTTCTGGAATGGGCGATCGAATCCCTCGCGAAGAACGCAATCGATGCGCTTGCCGGCCGCGATGGGCGGGTGGACATGTCGGCAACGGCGCTGCCCGAGGGCCGCGTGCGCGTGCGAGTGTCCGACACCGGCCCCGGCGTCCCGCGAGAGCTTGGACGGCGCATCTTCGAGCCGGGCTTCAGCACGAAAGACCACGGCTGGGGCATCGGCTTGCCCCTCGCGCGGCGCATCATTCGCGACAACCATGGCGGCGAGCTGCTGCTCACCCCCTCCGAACGCGGAGCGACGTTCGACATTATCTTGAGTTGATGAACAGAGTGAGCGACACCGCCGCGCCCGAGTCGGTCGCCGGCGATGCCGAGCCCCTCGCCCGGCTCAACCCCGCACAGCGCGAAGCAGTTCTCCATCACGAAGGCCCACTACTGGTGATCGCCGGCGCCGGGTCGGGGAAGACGCGCGTCCTCACGACGCGGATTGCGCGCCTCATTCGCCACCACGGTGTTGATCCGATACGCATCCTGGCCGTCACGTTCACCAACAAGGCAGCCGGTGAGATGCGCGAGCGAATTGCGCGGCTTCTGTCCGAACCGGGCGAGGGGACCGCTGCGCCGTCTCCGTCCCCGGACGACATCCGCAAGATGTGGTGCGGCACATTCCACGCGATTGGCGCGAGAATGCTTCGCACAAACGCGGCTCGCGTTGGCCGCACGTCGAACTTCACGATCTACGATGAAGACGATACACTCGGTCTCATCAGAAGAGTGATGGAGCGAGTCGGAGTCTCGCCGAAGCAGTGGACGCCGAAATCCATTTCATCGCTGGTCTCCGACGCCAAGAACGCTCTCGTCACGCCTGCCGAGTATCAGGCGACTGCGTTCGATCCGTTGTCGCGTGCGGCGGCTGCGGTTTACAACGAGCTCGAGGGCGCACTCCGCTCGGCGAATGCGGTGACTTTCGATGACCTGCTCGTTCTTCCGGTCCAGGTCCTCCGCGAGAACCCCGAGGTGCTGGAGTATTACCGCGATCGCTTCAAGTTCATCCTCGTGGACGAGTACCAGGATACCAATCGTGCGCAGTTTCAGTTCATCAAGCTTCTTGGCAGCAGCCATGGCAACGTCGCCGTAGTCGGTGACGACGATCAATCCATCTATGGATGGCGTGGCGCGGACATCCGTAACATCCTCGATTTCGAGAAGGAGTTTGCGTCGGCGAAAGTCGTTCGGCTGGAGGAGAACTACCGTTCTACTCCGGGAATTCTCGAGGTCGCCAACGCCGCGATCAGCGCCAACGTTGCGCGGCGCGGCAAGACGCTCAGGGCAACGCGCCCTGGCGGCGATGCCGTCACTCTCGTTGCCGCACTCGACGAGCGGGATGAAGCCGATTTCGTCGCCGACGAGATTCACACGCGGCAGTCAACGGAGCAAAGGGAGCTTCGCGATTTCGCGATTCTGTACCGGACGAACTCGCAGAGCCGCGCGCTGGAGGATTCACTCCGCAAGAATGCGATTCCGTATCGTCTTGTCGGTGCGGTGAGATTCTACGATCGCCGGGAGATTCGCGATCTCATGAGCTACCTCAAGCTGATCGCCAATCCAGCCGACGACGAGGCGTTTCGCCGCTCTGTTGCGATCCCCAAACGAAAGCTGGGGGAGACGACCATCGAGGCCGTTGCAACCGCGGCTCGCAAGGCGAAGCTCCCGATGCTCGACGTGGCGTCGAAGCCGGAGCTATTGCCGAATGTTCGCTCCGCTGCGCGCGCAGCGCTTCAGGAATTCGCCGCTCTCATTGGCCGACTTCGCGAGCGCGCGCAGGACACCAGCGTGGACGATCTGCTCCGCGAGCTCGTTGAAGGAATCAGATATGCCGACTATCTCCAGGCCGATGCGCCGGAAAGTGCCCGCGACCGCCTCGAAAATGTCGCCGCCCTCATCGATGGCGCTGCGGAGACGGTGGTGGACGAGGGAGGATTGGTGGGGCTCACGCCGCTCGATCATTTCCTTCAGCGCGCGATGCTCGTTGCAGGTATCGATACGCTCGATGCGGACGCCGACGGAGTGACCCTCATGACGCTTCACAACGCGAAAGGACTCGAGTTTCCGATCGTCTTCATCACGGGACTCGAGGACGGCCTGTTTCCGCTGTCGCAGTCATTCGACCAGCCGCCCATGCTCGAGGAAGAGCGACGACTGTTCTACGTTGGCATCACTCGGGCGGAGCGGAAGCTCTACTTCTCGTACGCCGAGAGCCGCCGGCGAAACGGTGAATTCATGCCGTCGATCATGTCACGCTTTCTTCGCGAGATTCCGGAAGGCATGCTCGAGGGGCGCAAGACCATCAAGCTCCGCTCGGCGGGGCGCACCTATTCACGCGATCGGTTCGCTGACGGACCTGCATACCAGAGCACGAGTGCATGGCGCGCGAACACCGCGCGGAGCATGCATCAGGTGCCGGCGTGGCGCGGCGGGGCCGTGCCGGTGGAAGCTGACGTCTCACAGGACGAGCCGCTGTACAGGCCCGGCGAAAGAATCAAGCACCGGCTCTTCGGCGGCGGCGCGATCGTGGAGGTAAGCGGCCGCGGGAGAGACGTGAAAGCCGTCATCGATTTCGATGATGAAGGCGTCGGGCGGAAGACGATCAAGCTGGCGTATACCACCCTGGAGCGGGGCAACGAGTAGTGGCGGTAACGCACGATGACGTCCGCCACATCGCCGAGCTGGCCCGGCTTGGCGTGAGTCCCGAGCGCCTCGATGATCTGGTACGCGAGCTCAACGGCATCCTGACGCACATGGAGGTGCTCGCTCAGGTCGATACGGGCAATGGCGAAGAGGAGTCACCGCCGTCCGGCCAGCCACCGACGTCCACACCACTCCGTGCGGATTCCAGCGGGCCAATACCAATGCTCCTTCCGCTCGAATCGTTCGCCCCGTTGACTCGCGACGGATTCATAATTGTGCCGCGGCTCGCGTCGCACGACGATCCCATCGACGGCGCACCGTGAGCGCGGCCGACTTTCCGACGCTCACCGCTGACATGATCGCGGCTCGGGTGCGGGACGGAACGACGAGCCCGGCCGACATCGTTCGCGCGAGCTTTGCACGCGCCCGCGGTGTAGGCGCGGGCCGGGACCAGCTCAATATCATCCTCTGGAGCGACGAGGATGCGGCGCTCAAGGAGGCCGAGGTTCTCGCCACTCAGCTGGCTGGAGCGGCAATCGGTGGCGTCCTTTCCGGAGTACCGATTGCCGTCAAGGACAACATCGCGACGCTCGGCCTGCCGACGACCTGCGCGTCGAAGATTCTGGCCGGATACATAAGTCCCTATGAGGCAACTGCAATAACGAGATTGCGCGAAGAGGGAGCGATTATCGTCGCCAAGACGAACTGCGATGAATTCGCCATGGGCTCTTCGACAGAGAACAGCGCGTATGGCCCGACGCGGAATCCTGTCGACATCAGGCGCGTGCCGGGAGGATCTTCCGGCGGATCGGCCGCTGCAGTCGCTGCCGGGATCGTTCCCATCGCGCTTGGCTCGGAGACCGGTGGCTCCGTGAGGCAGCCGGCCGCTTTTTGCGGAATAGTCGGTGCGAAGCCGACTTACGGTCGTATCAGTCGCTATGGCCTTGTAGCCTTTGCTTCGTCACTCGACCACATCAGCGCGTTCGCGCGAAATGTCGATGACGCCGCGCTTGCCCTCGAGGTAATGGCCGGCGTCGATCCCCGCGACTCGACGTCAGTCGACGTCCCCGTTCCGTCGTATCGCGAGCAGTTCGTTTCGCGCGCCACCGTGTCTGCACCGCTCACCGGTGTCACGGTGGGCGTGCCTCGCGAATACTTCCCCGAGCAACTCGACGCCGGCATCCGGCATTACTGCGACCGAGCTCTCGATTATCTGCGGGAGCTTGGTGCAACAGTCCGCGACGTGTCGCTGCCTCACACATCACTGGCGATTCCTGTCTACTACATCATCGCTCCAGCGGAGGCGTCGTCCAACCTCGCTCGGTTCGACGGGGTGAGGTACGGCGCGCGTGTCGCCTCCGGCGATAGCTTACGCGGGATGTACGAGGCCACTCGTTCCGCGGGGTTCGGCCCCGAGGTTACGCGGCGCGTGCTTCTAGGTACGTACGTGCTTTCCGCGGGCTACTACGACGCCTACTACAAGAAGGCGCAGGAAGTCCGCAAGCTCATCACGCGCGATTTCACCAACGTGTTTGCCGACGGTGTGGACGTACTTTTCACGCCGACCACGCCTACGACAGCGTTTCCAATCGGCTCGATCAGCGATCCGTACGAGATGTACCTGAGCGATATCTTCACGGCCACAGCGAACCTCGCCGGCATACCCGCGATGTCGATGCCCATTGGTCGTGCCGACAATCTTCCGGTCGGCGGGCAGCTTCTCGCGGACCATTTCGATGAGCCGACGATGTTTCGCGTTGCCTACGCCCTCGAGCAGGCACTCGGCGAGGAAGCGCACCGGTGACGCGGGCTGCAGCAACCCTCGACTTCGCAAGCGAATGAGCAGCGACATGTACGAGATGGTGGTCGGGCTCGAGGTACACGTGCAGCTCAAGACGAGCAGCAAGGCGTTTTGCGGCTGCTCGACGGATTTTGGCGCGTCACCGAACGCCAACACCTGCCCCGTTTGCCTCGCGCTGCCGGGAGCGCTCCCGGTTCTCAACGCAGAGGCGGTAACGCTCGCAACGCGAGCTGCAGTCGCTCTTGGATGCAAGATCAACGAGACATCCATTTTCGCCCGCAAGAATTACTTTTATCCCGATTTGCCCAAAGGCTTTCAGATATCCCAGTACGATTGTCCGCTGGCGACTGGCGGCGGACTGGCCATCACAGCGGCGGACGGTGAGGAAAAGGTCATTGGCATCACGCGTCTTCACATGGAAGAAGACGCCGGCAAATCAATCCACGACCGGTATCCGGGCATCACCGCAATCGACTTGAATCGCGCTGGTGTGCCTCTCGTCGAAATTGTGAGCGAGCCGGACATCAGCTCGGCTGCGGAAGCGGGAACGTACCTGAGAACTCTTCGGCAGGTGCTCCAGTATCTCGACGTGAGCGACGTGAGCATGGAGGAAGGGAGCCTCCGTGTCGACGCGAATGTCAGCGCCCGCAGAAAAGGAGAGACACGCCTCGGCACGAAAACCGAGGTCAAGAACATGAATTCGTTTTCCGGTGTAGAGCGCGCGCTCACGTTCGAGTTCGCGAGGCAGTGTGAGCTGCTCGACCGCGGAGAGCGGGTGAGCCAGCAGACGCTTCTCTGGGATGCCGCAAAAGGTGAAGCGCGAATCAGCCGCAGCAAGGAAGAGAGCCACGACTACCGGTATTTCCCCGAGCCGGACCTCGGACCACTCATCCTCGACAGGGAATGGATCTCTTCCATCAAGGCGAGCATCCCCGAGCTTCCTCCTGCGCGAAAGAAACGCATCGCGGCGGATTTCAAGCTCACGCCGGAGGAGATCGACCAGCTTACAGCGCACCCGGTTGTGGCTGAGTACTTCGAGACCGTTGCGCGGGCGACCGGTGATGGGAAGGCGGCGGCGAACTGGGTCATGGGGGAGGTTCAGGCGGCGCTCAACGCAGGCTCTGGTGATCTATCGGAGTTCTCGGTGAGGCCGGCGGATCTGGCTCAGCTGATCAACATGATACGGGACGGCCTGGTGAGCCACGCGGCGGCGAAGCGTGTCTTTGCCGCAATGGTCGAGAGCGGCCAGCCGCCTGCGCAAATCGCGCACGAGCAGGGGCTGCTCAAGGTTGGCGATGATGCCGCACTCGCGGGATGGATCGATGAGGTCCTGGCCGAGCACCCCGAGGAGTCCGGGCGCTATCTCGCGGGAGAGCGGAAGCTTCAGGGCGTGCTGGTGGGATTTGTCATGAAGAAATCGGGCGGACGCGCCGATCCGAAGCGGGTGAATCAGCTATTGGCGTCGCGCGCAGGCGGGGGATAGAGCGGCTCGGCAAGCTGCTTCGCGTAGGCGAGCTGTGAGCTTGGCAGCCCGAAATGGGTTGTGGCTTCTCTGGCAATCTCATCGTCGTCACCTCCTCGTCTGAGCGCCGCGCGCCGCACGCGCTTCGCGGCTCTTAGTGCCCGCGTACCCGCGGGGTCGAGAGCGTAAGGCTCCGCGCGCTCGAAATGGTTCAGGAGATCGATGATGTAGTCGTACGCCCTGGTCATGTACAACGAGACATCCTGCTCGCGCAGATCCCATCTGCTCTTTTCCGAAACCATGTGGAAGATTCGCTGCCATGATTCCGTGTCTGCCACATAGACCATTCCGCGAAAGATTCGGCGGTTGGTGGGTGTGCTGAAGATGGTCGGACTCAGGATGCGATCGAGGTGCTCGTCAGAGGCGGAATGATCGCGCAGTATCACCTCGCGCGCGCGGCGACTGTAACGCTCGCCGATGTGCGTGTCGAACCGGCTTTCCCAGTAGCTGTGGCCCAGGGCAGTAGTAGTGGAGGTTATCGCCAGCTGGTGCGGGACGAAATAGTTGTGGGCGACTACGTCTGCGGCCAGGTGCGACAGGTATCCGAGCCCGAACGCGCGCATTCGATCCGCCCGTGCGTGCCCGAATATCTCGAGCCCGACATTCCACGAGTGGCAGTGCCTTCCGGCGGCGGCGTACTTCTTGGCCATGCTGGTGTCAGCCGCAATGTTGCCGTAAAGAAAATCATGCGGAAACGCGGCGATGAGCTCGGCGACCGACGCAGGCAGGAGCGTGAGCGAGCGCATGACTGCTTCGCCGAGGAAGATGTGAGTGCCCGGCGTCCATGCATAAGCCGCGGTGGGCGTCGCGGCGAGTAACACTATCGCGACGCAGAGAGCGGCGAGCAGGAAGACGAGCGGCTGTCTCATGGACAGCCGCTCCATCTCGCTAGATCCCGATCCGTTTTCGTTGGCGGCGTACGGCTTTCCGCAGATCCGTCATCTCTTCGCGGACGACATTGTTGATCGCTTCCCGTGCAGAGTCGACGTACTCGCGCACGGAGTCGGTAACGTCGTCCAGCGGAAGGTCGTCGATGAGCTCGGCACCCCGGTCGCGTGCCACGCGAAAGCCGCGAGCGGTACGCTTGCCGGCCCATCGTGCGCCTTCGCGCCCGTGCTCGGCCATCCATCGTGCTCCGGGCGCGGCCTGCTCGCCCGCCCAGCGTGCGCCTTCGAGCCCCGCGATTCCCGCGTAGCGCGCGCCGCGCCCCGCAGCGCCAATCATCGGGGCAATCGGACGCCGGCCGCTCGGGCCCGTTCGAAAGAGGAGTGTCACTGCCGCGCCGACTGCTGCGCCGATAAGCGCCGCAGTCAGAAGATCGAACTGCTGCTCGCGATCCTCGTCATCCGAGTTGTTCGTCGCGGGGGCGGACGCGCGGGCGCGGCTTCTCCCACCCTGGCTCGCCTTCAAGGTATCTGCCATCTAACGACTCCTCCTTTTCGAATGCTTCATGAATTCCAGTGCGCACGCCGCGCAATGTAGATGCGGTCGAGACGAACGCCGATTCCGCTTCCTCCTGAACAACCGCGAGCAGGGCATTCAGCTCCTGAATGCGCTCCTCGGCGAGCTCCACCGACGCCATCAGCCGTTGATTCGCCGATGCGACGGTCTGGCTGACCTTCTGGACGTCTACGCGAACCGACGTGCTGATGTAATTCACGTTGTCCGCGATGGTGCTCGCATGCCGCATGATCGGGTTGATGTCTCCGTAGATCCGGTCGAGCATGTCGCTGATCTTCGCATAGCTCTTTCTGAAGTTCCACGCCGCCGGAACAAGGGCGACAGCAAGCACGAGAAGGGCGATCGACGCGAGCCCGCTCGCGTAGGTGGTGATCTTCGCGAAAAGTCCCGGGTCGACCTCCACCTGCTTGGTGACGATCGTATCGGGAAGAGCCTGGGCGACCTGCATCAGCCAAGCCGATCCCGTAGTCAGCCATGCGCTCATGTGTCGGTTTTGTGCAAGGGTAGGGCCATGCTCTGCTCGCTCCGAGCAGCAGCGGTACAAACAGTGCTGCTAGCGATATATTAGCGCAACCGCCAGGGCTCAATGGCTCGATGCAGCTTACTTGTCCGCGCGGACCAGTTTTCCCCCCAGCTCCATCGCAAGAGACTCAATGCCGGCAGTCCAGTACATCGTCGAGGGTAGTCGTACCCTCCAGGGTACGATTCGTCCCTCGGGGAACAAGAACGCCGCTCTGCCAATCGTGGCCGCGGCGCTGCTCTCGGAAAATGTCGTTCGACTCGACAACATTCCTCATATCCGCGACATCGAGACTCTGATCCAGCTCATCCGCTCGGTGGGGGTGCAGGTGGACTGGAGCGCGCCGAACTCGCTCAGTATCCAGGCGACCGAAGTTCACGCCCGAGACCTCGACCCGGAGCTTTGCGCCAAGATCCGAGCGTCGATATTGCTAGCGGCGCCGCTCCTGGCGCGTTGTGGAGAGATCACACTGCCTCCTCCGGGCGGCGACGTCATCGGCCGCCGCCGTCTGGACACTCACTTTCTTGCCCTGGAGCAGCTCGGCGCGAAGATGACCTTCGAGAAGGGCCTCGTGCGCCTGAGCGTCTCGGGCTTTGTCGGCGCCGACGTCTTTCTCGATGAGCCCAGTGTAACCGCGACCGAGAACGCTCTCGTCGCAGCATCGGCGGCGAGGGGAAAGACAATCCTTCGCAACGCCGCGAGTGAGCCTCACGTTCAGGACCTCGCGCATTTTCTTGTTTCGCTGGGCTCACGAATCGAAGGCATAGGCACGAACACGATGACGATCGAGGGCGGAAGGCCGCTCGGCCGTGAAGAGATCCAGCACACAATAGGGCCCGATCACATCGAGGTTGGCTCGTTCATTGGACTCGCGGCAACTACGCGGTCCGAATTGAGGATCGAGGCCGCCGGCATCGAGCATCTGCGCTCCACTCGAATGGGCTTTGCACGCCTGGGGATCGAGTGCGTGGAGGACGGCGACGATCTCATCGTCCCGGCAAAGCAGCGGCGGAAGATTCAGGCCGACCTCGGCGATCACGTGCCGAAGCTCGAGGATCAGCCATGGCCGGCGTTCCCCGCCGACACGATGTCCATTGCGATCGTCACTGCGACGCAGTGTGAAGGACTGATCATGATGCACGAGAAGATGTTCGAGTCCCGACTCTTCTTCGTCGACAAGCTCATCACGATGGGCGCGAAGATCGTTCTGTGTGATCCGCACCGCGCGCTCGTTGCCGGGCCATCGGCGCTGCGCGGGGCGACTCTCGATTCGCCCGACATCCGCGCGGGAATGGCGCTGCTGATCGCCGCTCTCGGGGCGGAAGGCCAGAGCGTGATCAACAACGTCGGCCAGATCGAGCGCGGGTACGAGCGCATCGACGAGCGACTGGTCGCGCTCGGAGCAGGCGTGAGGCGTGTGGACGATCGCCGGAAATGACGGCGCCCGAAGAAACCGCGTCGGGAGAAGCTGAATCGGAAGCAGCGGCGCCTCTGAGAGAGGACGTTCCGGAGCTTCAAGCCATCGGCGTTCGCGCGTTCACGACGACGCGGCACGCCGGCACGTTCGGCCTCGCCGGACCCGACCCGGTTGGAGAAGTAATGTCACGCTGGATCGAGCTTCAGGACGAGCTATCGAGCAACGCGCGGCGCGTCGTGATCGGTCGGCAGGTTCACGGCAACCGGGTGCTCTCCCACGCCGGTGGATGGGAGGGCCTGCTTCGCACCGGCGAAGCCGATGGGCATCTCGCAACGGAGAAGGGAATCGCACTGACTGTTTCGATCGCCGACTGCATTCCGGTTTTTATTGCGCACGAGTCCGGCGCGGTGGCGCTACTCCACGTGGGATGGCGCGGCACCGCGGGACGAATCGTGGACAGCGGGCTGGCCGCGCTGGCGCGCCACAAGATTCCTCCGGATGAGCTGATGGTGCACCTCGGACCGGGTATCTGCGGGCGCTGCTACGAGGTGAGCGCCGACGTGCGAGCGGAGCTTACCGGCCAGCCTGCGAACCGCCCCGGAAATGTGGACCTCCGGGCGTTGCTTGCCGAACAGGCGCAGGAGGCGGGCGTGCAGAAGATCAGCGTCTCGCCATCCTGCACGCGCTGCGACAATGATCTGTTCTTCTCCCACCGCGCCGGTGATACCGGGCGTCAGCTCGGGGTTATCGTCGCTAGTCTCTGGTAGTCCTGCACTTGTGGGTTGCAGCATCTCACAGATCTTTCCGAACACGAGTATCGCGCAGGCGAGGTGAGCTTGACTCTATAGTGTCGAAAGTCTAGATTCATTCCTGTCACGCGACGATCGCCGCGGACGGAAATGTGGGGATGCCCCCCACATTTTTTTGTTTCATCGGGACATCTAGAAAATAGATGAGGGACGCGCTAGAAGACATTATCATTCATGAACTTACACCTCTCGGACTGGAGTTATTCGAGCTCCGGACGGGAGGCAGCAAGGGCCGCCCTGTCCTCGACGTTCGCGTCGATCACCAGGACGGCCGGGATGTCACTCTTGACGATTGTGCGCGCGCATCACGCGCGATCGAGGCAAGACTCGATTCGATGTCGTACGCCGGAACGAGATATGTGCTCGAAGTCTCGTCCCCAGGCCTCGAGCGGCCACTCAGAAACGCGGGTGACTGGCGAAGGTTTGTGGGACGCGATGCAGTGGTGACTCACGATGCGGTTGCCGATGGGCCGCCTGCCGGCTCTCGCGAAGTTCGGATCGCCGGCGTCGAAGGTGACACCGGGGCGGAAGTGATTGTGGTGGAAAGTGGTGCTGGTAATACGCTGCGAATACCGCTGGCGGCTGTAAGGAAGGCGCGCCTGGCGTTCAACTGGAATCGGTAAAGGAGCAAGAGATGGCTGGTTCACTGGAGATCTTGTCCGCGATCAAGGAGCTCACGAACTCGAAGCAGCTCGATCGCACCGAGCTGCACGGGCTGCTGTACGACGGAATTCATGCCGCACTCGCGAAAAAGCACGGCCCCAACGTGCAGGCGGAAGTCGACATCGACGAAGACAAGGGAACAATTCGCATCGTCCGGCTGCTGACGGTAGTCGACGAGGTCACCGATCCGGCGAAGGAAGTGTCGCTCGAGGAGGCTCGTTTCGAAGACGCCGAATTTCAGCTCGGGGACGTCATGGAAACGCCCGTCGATTTCGCCGAATTCGGCCGGATGGCTGTCCTTGCCGCAAAGCAGAGAATCATCCAGCGCGTGCGCGAAGGCGAGCGCTCGAAGATCAGAGACGAGTTCTCGAGCAGGGTTGGTGACCTTCTCTCCGGCGAAGTTCAGCAGATCGAGCGAGGAAAGCTCGTCATCATGCTCAACAAGTTCCGCGAGGCTGAGGCGATCATCCCTTACCGCGAGCAGAATCATCGCGAGCATTTCCATCAGGGCGATCCGATCCGCGCTGTTCTGAAGCGCGTCGAAGAGACTCCAAAGGGTCCGCGGCTGATGCTCAGCCGCGGCGATCCGATGTTCGTCAAGGCGCTGTTCAAGCTGGAGGTCCCGGAGATTCAGCAGGGCATCGTCGAGATTCGCGCCGCAGCACGCGAGGTCGGCAACCGCACCAAGATCGCCGTCTTCTCCCGCGACGACTCGGTCGATCCCGTTGGCGCTTGCGTCGGGCTCAAGGGGTCGCGAGTGCAGGCAGTGGTCAACGAGCTCGGAGGGGAGCGCATCGACATCGTACCGTGGTCCGCCGATCCCGAGCGGTTTGCGAAGCTCGCTCTTGCTCCCGCCCGTGTTGCTCGTGTCTTCAGCGACCCGGCGACAAAGACGATTCAGGCCGTAGTGGACGAGGATCAGCTCTCGCTGGCGATCGGCCGTAATGGACAGAACGTCAGGCTCGCGTCGGAGCTCACCGAGTGGAAGATCGAGCTGTACTCGAGTCGCGAGTGGATGGAGCGTGGAGCGGACACTCAGATCTTCGCCCCGCTGCCTGGAGAGGTCGAGGTCGTCGTCAATCCCCGGCTGTCGGAGATCGAGGGTCTGGAGCCGGCGACAGTCGCGGTTCTCGAGGAAGCCGGATACCGAACGCTGGACGATATCATCGACCTCGAGCGCGAAGATTTTCTCCGCCTTGCTGGAATCGCGCCCGAGGAGGCCGATCGGCTGATGACCATCATCGACGAGCTGACGACGGAAGATGGCAGCGACGCGCAGCCGGTCGAAGCGGCAGGTGGGGCTGCTGAGAGCGAGGCTTCGGAGGTGGCGGTTGTCGCAGGCGAGTCATCCGTCCCGACACCGGCCGGAGAAGCCGGCGATGCCGTGTCGGCAGGTGACGGAGCGGCTCCAGCCGCTCCTGCCGCGAAGACTTCGGGCAAGGGCAAAGTAAAGAGCGAGTGATGGATGCCGCGGCGCGTCGAAAAGTGCTTGGACTTGTCGGGCTCGGCATTCGTGCGCGGCGTGCCGTGGTAGGCGTGCAGCAGGTGCGCGATGCGGCGCGGCGAGGCAGGCTGAAGCTGGCGCTTGTTGCGAGCGACGCTTCGAGGAATAGTATGGATAAGGTTGTACCGCTCCTCACCGCGAGGGACGTTACAATCGTGCAGGGGTTCAGGTCGGAAGAGCTCGCCGCGTGCTGTGGACGCGAATCGGTCTCGGTGCTTGGTGTGCTCGATGCAGGATTGGCGCGCGGGATTCGTGAAGCCGCGCCCGAGTCGTTGATGAGTAGTGCCGGCGGCAGCGACAAGCCACCGGTCGTGAGGAATCAAGGAGGCAGGGTTTGAGCAAGCTTCGCGTTAACGACATGGCTGGTGAATTCGGCATATCCGTCGACGAGGTGGTAACACTCCTTCGTCAGATGGACGTGCCGGTTCGCACGCATGTGAGTCCGCTGACCGACGACCAGGTCGCGCGAATTCGTGCGCGCTGGGAGCGTGAGAAGCGCGCGCGTGCGACAGCGCCGCCCGCGGCACCCTCACGCCGCCGCCGTGGTGCCGCACCCGCAGCTGAAGCACCGCCGCCAGTCGTCGAGGCACCGGCCGAGCCGCCAACACGCCGCCGGCGCCGCGTCGTCGAGGCTCCAGCCGCTCCAGTAGAAGCGGTAACGGATCAAACCGTTCCTGCGGAGCCGCCCCTTCCAGGATCGGGCATTGTCGACAAGGCCGCTAAAGCGAGAGAGGCGGCAAAAGCCGCGGCAGCCCCCGAGCCGGCCGTCGTCGAGCACGCGGATGTTGTTGGAGATACTGGAGGAATTGAAGCCGCATCGAACGGTGCTGCGGCGGCGCCGCCTAGATCGGCACCGCCCCCGCCGTCACAGCCCTCGGCAGCGCCGAGCCAGTCGCAGCCGCCGCAAGCTCCCGGCGCCTCGGCAGCAGGCGGGGGAGCCACGGAACGCCAGCGTCCTCGCCCCGTCGTACCGGGAGCGCCACGTCCGCGTCCGGTCGCGACAGGAACGCCGTTCACTCCGCCGCGTCCCGTCGCATCCGCTGCGCCGGGCGCAAGCACCGGTTTCCCCGGCGCGCGGCGAGATGATCGCGGGATGCGTCCCGACGATCGGGGCGGGCGCCGCGGCAAGAAGGGCAAGCGCGGATCGGTGGATCAGGAAGCAGTGTCGTCGAGCATCTCGCGCACGATGTCGGCGCTGCGTGGGCCTGCGGCTGCCCGCCGGCCCGGCCAGCGCCGCGGGGACGACGCGATCTACCGCGAGGAGCTGGAAGCCGAGCGAATAGCAGCGGTCGAGCGCGAAAAGAAGACGGTTCGCGTCAATGAATTCATCACGGTGAGCGAGCTTGCCGGAATTCTGAAAGTGCCCGCGACCCAGATCGTCGGCTTTGCTTTCAAGAATCTGGGTCTGATGATCACCATCAACCAGCGTCTCGATTTCGATCAGATCGAGCTGATTGCGGGCGAGTTCGGATTCCAGGCCGTGCGCGAAGAGGAGTATGCCGCGGGTCTGGAGGAAGTCGAGACTGTCGAAGCCCCGGAGGATCTCAAGCCCCGGCCGCCAGTCGTCACGATCATGGGACACGTCGATCACGGAAAGACCTCGCTGCTCGACTATGTTCGCAAGGCAAATGTCGTGGCGGGTGAGTCCGGTGGAATAACACAGCACATCGGTGCGTATCACGTGACGCTCGCGAACAACAAGCACATCACGTTTCTCGATACGCCGGGTCACGAGGCGTTCACGGCGATGCGCGCACGGGGAGCGCAGGTCACGGACATCGTCGTGCTGGTTGTTGCAGCCGACGATCAGGTGATGCCGCAGACAATCGAGGCTATCTCGCACGCCAAGAACGCAGGCGTTCCGATGATCGTCGCGATCAACAAGATCGACCTGCCCTCAGCGAATGCGGGCAAGGTGAAGCAGGACCTGCTGCAGCACGGTGTCGTTCTCGAGGAGTTCGGCGGAACGACTCTTTCATCCGAGATCTCGGCAAAGAAGGGAACGAACGTCGAGCAGCTGCTCGATCAGATTCTCCTGCAGGCCGAGATTCTCGATCTGAAAGCCAACCCTGACAAGCGCGCGACCGGCGCGGTTGTCGAGGCGCAGCTCGATCCGGGGAAGGGACCGGTTGCGACGGTTCTCGTTCAGGGCGGCACGCTGCATGTTGGCGATGATTTCATCTGCGGCATGTACTCGGGGCGCGTCCGCGCGCTGCTCGATGAGCGCGGCAAAATCGTGAAGGAAGCCGGCCCGGCAATTCCGGTTCAGATTCTTGGTATTGGCGGCGTTCCGATGGCGGGCGATCAGTTTGTCGTCGTAGAAGACGCGATGGAGTCGCGCGAGATTGCACAGCGTCGTCAACGTCTCGACCGCGAGGCCAAGAGCCGCCGCACCTCGAAGAGCATTGTTTCACTCGAGGACTTCATGACCGCCGCAGCCGCCGGCGAAAAACGTACGCTGCGAATCGTCATCAAGGCGGATCAGGGTGGTCCAGCCGAAGCACTGGCGGACGCACTCGGTCAGCTGTCGCACGACGAAGTCTCGGTGGAAGTCATTCAGCGCGGCGTTGGCTCGGTCACAGAAAGCGATATTCTGCTGGCGCGGGCCGCCGGCGCAATAATTGTCGGGTTCCACGTTCGTCCTGACAACAACGCTCGTGCGGCTGCCGAACGCGAAGGCGTGGACATCAAGCTGTACAAGGTCATTTACGAGGCCGTCGAAGAGGTTCGATCGGCACTCGAGGGTATGCTTCGTCCCGAAGAGCGCGAAGTCGTGCTCGGCGAGGCCGAAGTGCGAGAGCTCTTCAAGGTTCCGAAGATGGGCGTCATTGCAGGATGCTCGGTCCGAAACGGTCTCATAAATCGTCAGGGTCGCGCGCGGGTCATTCGCGATTCGGTCGAGATCTATGATGGCGTCATCGGCTCGCTGCGCCGATTCAAGGATGACGTGAAGGAGGTCCGCGAAGGATTCGAGTGCGGTATCGGCATCGAGAACTTCAATGACCTCAAGGTCGGCGACGTCATAGAGTGCTATCGAAAGGAGCAGGTAGCGCGCACTCTGACGTCGACTGCAACTGCGTAACCCGCGTCGGGCGGACCGCGTAGCTGCGGCGATCCGCGAAGAGGTCGCGACATTTCTGGCCGAATCCGTCAAGGATCCGCGGATTGTCGGGTTTGTCACGGTCACCGGCGTCGAGATGACGCCCGACCTGCGGCACGCGCGCGTGTTCGTGAGCGTCATGGGCAGCGACGCCGAGAAGAACGCGACATTCGAGGGGTTGGCCAGCACCGCTACACATCTGCGATCGCACCTCGGACGATCGCTCAGACTGCGAGTCGCTCCCGAGATACAGTTTCGTGAGGATGACAGCATCGCGCGCGCGGCGAGAATCGAGTCGCTGCTGGCGGAGATCCGCGATGCTTCGCCGCCCGCGGCCCAACGCACAACGGACTCGCCGTCGTCCTCGGAGGGCGGCATTGATAGCCGGGACAGGTAACGGAACACAGGCGGCCGCGCCGGTCGAAGGACTGCTCCTCGTTGACAAACCGGCGGGGGTAACGTCTCACGACATGGTTCTCGCTGCCCGCCGCGCTTATGGCGAGCGAAGCATCGGGCACCTTGGCACGCTCGATCCATTCGCCACCGGACTTCTCATAATGCTGATCGGGCGGTCGACGCGGCTCGCGACCTTCATCGACACCGAGCCGAAAGTGTACGAAGCGACGATTCGCTTCGGCACCGAGACAGATACCGACGATGCAACCGGAATCGTGACTCGCTCGGCGCCGTTACCGGATCCGGCGTCGGTTCGCGAGAGCATGTCCCGCTTCACGGGCGATCTGATGCAGGTTCCCCCGGCGTACTCCGCGAAGTCATCCGGTGGAACACGCGCCTATGATGCGGCACGCCAGGGTCAGCCGCTCGACCTGCCGCCCGCGGCAGTCATGGTGCACAGCTGGGAAATACAGGACCAGCGAGATGAGTCGTTGACCGCGATCATCACGTGTGGGGGCGGTACGTACATTCGGGCGCTTGCGCGCGACCTCGGTCGCGCAGCCGGAAGTGCGGCGCACCTGGCGTCACTCCGCAGAACGCGCTGCGGACGGTTCGATGTAGCCGATGCCGCGTCGCTCGAAGATCTTCGCAATTCGCCGCCACCCCTTCTCGCTCTCACTGTCGTGGCCGGCGATGCCTGATCTCGCTCAGCGCTCGCTCGATTCGTCCCTCCCGCCGAACGTCGCGGGAACCATCGTCACGGTCGGCACTTTTGACGGTGTCCATCGAGGCCACATCGACGTCCTCGCACGCCTTGTGGCCCGAGCTGCGGCGACGGGCATGCCGAGCGTTCTCGTGAGCTTCGACCCGCACCCGCTGGAAGTCGTAAATCCAAACGCGGCGCCACCTCTGCTAACGTCCTTCGATGAAAAGCTCGAGGTGATCGCAGAAACAGGAATCAATTACTTCGCCGTGGTCCCGTTCACCCACACGCTTTCGGCGTACTCGGCGGAGGATTTCGTCGAGCACATTCTCCGGCGCCGCTTCCGGATGCGCGAGCTGTTGATCGGGCACGATCACGGCTTTGGTCACCACCGCGCCGGCAACGTGAGCGTCTTACGTGAGCTCGGAGCGAGCTCAGGGTTTCGAGTCGATGTTGTCGATGCCGTTTCGCTGTCGGATGGACAGCACGTATCGTCAACCTCGATCAGGCGTGCGGTTGCTGGCGGAGATCTGGCGCGTGCGGCGGAGGGACTTGGCCGACCTTATTCGGTCGGGGGAACCGTCGTCCGCGGGCAGGGAAGAGGCCGGGAGCTCGGCTTCGCCACTCTCAATGTTGCGCCGCCGTCGCCACGCAAGCTCCTCCCTCCCGAAGGCGTTTACGCCGTCCGGGTACAGACCGCGGACGGACCGTATGGTGGGATGATGAATCTCGGCCCGCGCCCGACGTTCGGAGAGACCGAAACCACACTCGAAGCGCACCTCTTCGGAGCAACGGATGGATTCTATGGTACTACCGTAAGGATCGATTTCATCTCGTTTCTGCGTGACACGCGGAAATTCGCGAGCGCCGACGAGCTTGTACGCCAGCTCGAGCGCGACCGCGAGAACGCGCTTCGTTCGTTGACTCCATTTGCCGCCTCGGGTAACCTTAAAGGTTATTCCCGAACTGGAACTTTCACCCCGTCAGTCGCATGAATCTGAGGTACCGGCTTTTACTGGTCGCGGGGCTAATCGCTGCCTCGTTGTTCGCTCTGTATCCGCGTCAGGTCGTGGAGCGTGTGAGAGGGCCGAACGGCTTTGTTTACGACACCCTCCAGCGCGTGCCCCTCAAGCTTGGCCTCGATCTGCAAGGCGGAATGCACCTCGCGCTGGAGGTCGACGAAACGAAGGGCCGGGTTGCCGACAAGGTCGAGGCACTCGATCGGGCTCTCAAGGTCGTCCGAACCCGAATCGACCAGTTCGGCGTGTCGGAGCCGCTCGTTCAGAAATCGGGGGACGATCGTATCATCGTCGAGCTCCCCGGCATTGACGACCCGCAGCGGGCGCAGGACGTGGTTCAGAAGTCCGCCTTCCTGCAGTTTCAGATTACGGATAAGACTCAGGCATTGGAGAAGGCGTTCGCGCGCATAGACGCCGCGGCGAAATCCACCGCCTCCACGGCTGCAGCGCAGACGCAGTCCGGTACCGCGGCCTCGGCGCGCACGGACAGTGCGGCGGCCGCAGCGGCAGGTCTCCAGTCCCTGTTCACGAAGGACACCACGAAGAAAGCGGACACCACGAAGGCGGACAGCGCGAAGACAGACAGTGCGAAGACCGACACTGCTATCGCCGCCGGCGGCCCGTTCTCCCGTCTCATTCAGCAGGGGCAAATGCCCGGCGAGTATTTCGTCGCGCAAACCGACGTGGACAAGATCGACTACTACCTTTCGCTGCCCGCGGTTCAGGCGGCACTGCCGCCCGGCAAGGTCCTGCGCTGGGGAAGCGACACGACGTCCCTCGGCAATAACGCCTACCGCCCGCTGTATGTCCTCGACGCGCGACCGATCATCACAGGCGATTATCTGACTGATGCAAAGCCTGTGACGGATCCGACCGAGGGCACGCTGGTGACGTTCACTCTCAACAACGAGGGTGGCCGGCGGTTCCGAACCGAAACCACCAAGCACCTGCGTGATTACATGGCGATAGTGCTGGACGATCGCGTGATGGGACGTCCTCCCATCATTCAGGGTGCGATCGGTACCAGAGGGCAGATAACAATGGGTGGCAGGGATCTTCAGGCAGCGTCGGACCTTGCGCTTGTTCTCCGCGCCGGCTCGCTGCCCACGCCGCTCAAGGTCGTCGAGATCCGCAACGTTGGTCCGAGCCTCGGCCAGGACTCGATCGATCAGGGACGGCGTGCCGGAATCATAGCCGTCAGTCTGCTTGTTGTGCTGATCATCGGCTACTACCGGTTCTCCGGAACTTTCGCCGTCGCCGGTCTGCTCCTCTATGTCCTGTTCACACTGGGAATGCTCGCGGGCTTCAACGCAGTGCTCACGCTGCCGGGGCTCGCCGGATTCGTTCTATCGCTCGGCGTCGCGGTCGATGCCAACGTCCTCATCTTCGAGCGGATACGCGAGGAGCTCGATCGAGGTAAGACGGTCAGGACGGCAATCGATGAGGGGTTCAGCAACGCGATGACTGCCATCGTCGACTCGAACGTCACTGCCGCACTCACCGCGGCGGTTCTCTACCAGTTTGGAACAGGGCCGGTCCGCGGCTTCGCGGTCACGCTCCTCGCCGGCATCATCGCCTCGATGATCAGCTCCATCTTCGTCGTCCGGACCTTCTATATGGTGTGGCTGAATCGCCAGCGCACAGCTCCGCAGACCCTGAGCATCTGATGCTGAGAATATTCCATAACACGAGTTACGATTTCATTCGCTGGTGGAAGTGGGCTGCCGGCCTTACGGCGGCCTTCCTTCTCATCGGCCTCGCCTCGTACATCCAGGCTCCCATCAACTACAGCATCGAGTTTACGGGCGGCACGCTCGTCCAAGTGAAGTTTCGCCAGCCGCCCGATGTGGCGGCGCTGCGCGCGCGGATGACCGCTGCCGGCGTGCAGGGTGCTGAGATAACCCAGTTCGGGTCGCCGACGGAATATACGATTCGCGCTCAGGAGGCCAGACTGGTAGCCTCTCAGGACACTGCGGCAGGCACCGTGGCGCGGCGCATCCGGACGGCGCTCCTGTCGACCTACGGTGCGGGCAACGCCGAAGTCATGCGAACGGAAGCGGTCGGCCCGCGAGTCGGAAGCGAGCTGCGGCGCAATGCTCTCATTGCGATGATCGTTTCGTTCTTCATCACCCTCATTTATCTCGCGGTGCGCTTCGAGTGGCGCATGGGCCTGGCTGCCGTCGTGGCGACGGCACACGATTTCGTTGCCACGCTGGTGTTCCTCAAGCTGATGCATCTCGAAGTGTCTCTGATGGTTGTCGCCGGATTGCTCACCGTGATCGGGTATTCGATGAACGACACGGTCATCATCTTCGACCGATTGCGCGAGGACCTTCGCAAGGCACGCAATGAGTCGCTCTATGACACGTTGAACCGTGCGATCAACGAGACGCTGCCACGCTCGATCATCACCCATTCGCTCTCGCTGACGTCTGTTCTTGCGCTGCTGCTCCTGGGTGGCGAGGTGATCCGGCCGTTCGCGTGGGTGATGGCGTTCGGAATCTTCACGGGCACATTCAGCTCCATGTATGTGGCTGCTCCCATTCTCATCTGGATCGAGCGAAAATGGCCCAGGAAGACATCGGTCGCGCGCCGTTCATCGACAGCCACGCGCACCTCGCCGACTCCGCGTTCGCCGGCGACCGCGACGAGGTAATCCGCCGGGCTCGCGACACGGGAGCCCGCGGCATAGTCTGCATCGGATCCGGCAGTGGCGCCGACGACGTCATGGGCGCAGCGCGTGACGCCGCTGCGCTCAGCCGCGAGAATTCCGGCTATGTCTTTTCTTCGGCCGGTGTGCATCCGCACGATGCTTCGGGATTCGACCCGGTCTCTCATATTGAAGAGCTTCGCGAGCTCGTCGGCGCGGGTGCCGTAGCGATCGGCGAGTGCGGCCTCGATTACCACTACGACAACTCGCCTCGACTAGAGCAGCGGCGGGCATTCGCCGAGCAGCTCGCACTTGCAGCCGAGGTGAAGCGCCCGGTTGTGGTGCACACGCGGGACGCCGAGGACGACACGCGTGCGATGGTGAGCGAAGCAGGAAAGGCCGGAGTGTCTGGTGTTTTGCATTGTTTCACCGGCACGCACTCATTGGCTGAAGCGGCGCTCGAAGCCGGCTGGTACATCTCCTTCAGCGGCATCGTGACCTTCCGCAAGTGGACCGATGACGATCTCCTCAGGCTGGTGCCAGACGACCGAATTCTGGCGGAATCCGATTCACCGTACCTGGCGCCGGTTCCACACCGGGGAAAGCGGAACGAGCCGGCGTGGGTCAACTTTACAGTGGCTCGCCTCGCGAGAGCGCGTGGCGTGACTGCGGAGGAAATGGGCGCGACAGTAGCGGCGAACGCGGTGCGTCTCTTCAGTCTGGCGGCGGTGACAACACTCTGAGTAACATTGCGTCGCGACTTTGCAGGCGGCCGGTAGCAGGTAGCGGCCGGCGGGCAACAGCCGGCGGGTGGCGGCCAACGGGTACGGGCAACGGCCAACGGGTAACTGGAGAAGAAGGATGCTGAAGCATGTAACGACTGACAACGCGCCAGCAGCAATAGGCCCGTACTCTCAGGGTATCATCGCCAACGGATTCCTCTATACCGCAGGGCAGATAGCGCTCGATCCTGTTTCCGGTGAGATGGTGAAGGCCGACATTGTCGAGCAGACCGACCGCGTAATGAAAAATCTCCAGGGCATCCTCGAATCGGCGGGTGCCGCCTGGAGCGACGTCGTGAAGACTACGGTGTACCTTCAGGATCTCGCGCATTTTCCGACCGTGAACGAGATCTACGGGCGCTGGACCGGCGACGCACGTCCTGCGCGATCGACGGTTCAGGTAGCCGCGCTACCCCGCGGCGCGCTCATCGAGATGGACCTGATAGCGCTGCTCCCCTCATCCACCTAGACATTCGAAAATGACCGGCACCTCCAAGACGCGCGAAGAGCTGTTCCGCCTCACTGCATTTGCGCGCTGCGCCGGTTGAGCGTCCAAAATGGGTCCGGGCGACCTGTTGTCAGCGCTTGCGCCTCTGCCGTCGATGACGGACGAGCGCCTCCTCGTCGGACGTGAAACGTTCGACGACGCCGGTGTTTACCTCATCGCCGACGGCGTCGCTCTCGTCCAGACCGTTGATTTTTTCGCGCCGATAGTCGACGACCCCTACGAGTTCGGCCAGGTTGCCGCCGCTAACGCGTTGTCCGACGTCTATGCGATGGGCGGCCAGCCGCTCACGGCTCTCAACATCGTCGCGTTTCCTACGGGAGAGCTGCCGTTGTCGGTGCTGACGGACATTCTGCGCGGCGGGCAGGCGAAGGTGCACGAGGCGGGGGCACTCATAATCGGGGGGCATACCGTAATCGACACGGAGCTCAAGTACGGACTCGCCGTTACTGGACGTGCGCATCCGGATTTCCTGCTCACGAACGCCGCAGCAAAACCGGGCGATCGCCTGGTGCTTACAAAGCCGATCGGCAACGGGATTCTCGCGACTGCTCTGAAGCGGGGCATCGTGCCGCCGTCTGCAGGCGCGGAAATGCTCGAGGTGATGAAGCGCTTGAACGGCGCGGCGAGCCGCGCGGCCCTCGCGGCCGGCGTGAAATGCGCGACTGACATCACGGGGTACGGACTGCTCGGGCACGCGTCTCACATTGCCCGTGCCAGCAAGGTGACACTTCGAATACGCGCGGCCTCGGTCTCGATCCTGGGCGGTGCTCGCGAAGCACTCAGTCAGGGCGCTACAACGGACGGCCTCAAACGTAATCAGGAATACCTGAAGGATCTCATTGAATGGCGCGGCAAGTCCGCCGATGAGGGTGCGCTGCTGTGCGATCCACAGACATCGGGGGGACTGCTCGTCGCCGTGCCACCGAGCCGAGTCGCTGGCTATCTTTCGAAAATCGAAGGAGCGGTGGAAATCGGCGAAGTGCTCGAGCGAGAGAACATTGCTATCGTGGTTGACTGAACAGAACGGGGGTGGATGGGGCCTGGTGGCTTCCCCAGTCTTCAAAACTGGTGTGACCCGACCAAGTCGGGCCGGGTGGGTTCGATTCCCACACTCTCCCGCCACCGCACTCCCGGCGCTGGCGTTTTTTTTTGCGACTGCGCTAGCGCCACTGATCGCACAAGCGCAAAGAGTCGACACAACAGTCGCAGCACAGGCCGCGAAAACACTCTGCAAGCCGCCGGGCCGAAAGCCGCCGTCACCTCCGAACGTTCCGAGCGTCGTCATTGCCGGGGAGGTCGAGAAACAGCTGCCCGACTGTCGCGTGCCTCTTTCCCCACGCGCCGCTCTTATTCGCTCTCTGCTCTTACCGGGATTCGCGCAATACCAGCTCCTCCGCCCGAAAGCGGCAGCGCTCTTCGTGGGCACCGAGCTCGGCTCGATTGGCATGGCGCTGAAGTCCAAGCACGACCTCGACGAAGCAACAGCCGCGCGGCGCGACACTACGATCGAGCCGGTTCTGGACGTGGACGGACAACCAGTCATCGATCCGGAGACGGGTTTACCGAAAACGGTGGGAGTACCGAAGAACAAGAACCTCGCGGATCGCCGGCGGGCGCGACGCACGCACCTCGAGGATTGGCTCGCCGCAATCGTTTTCAACCATCTCTTCTCGGGCGCGGACGCCTGGGTCGCGGCAAACCTGGCCGACTTCAACACCAACGTTACCGTTACCACTATCGGTCGCGGCATTCGCGTGGCCGCATACGTTGCATGGTGAAAAAAACGAGTGCCTCGTCCCCCATCGGCGTCTTTGATTCCGGAATTGGCGGACTCACCGTCGTAAGAGAGCTGACGCGCCAGCTGCCGAATGAGAGCATTATCTACTTCGGCGACACGGCGAGAGTCCCGTACGGACCGAAGAGTCCGGAGACAGTGATTCGCTACAGCCGTGAGATCACGTCGTTTCTTCGCGATCAGGGTGTCAAGGCAGTCGTCGTTGCGTGCAATACTGCTACGGCGCACGCACTGCCGGCGCTGCGCGACGAGTACGACCTCCCGATCATCGGTGTCATCGAGCCGGGGTCGCGCGCAGCAGCGCGTGCAACGCGCTCCGGGAATGTTGGCGTGATCGGCACGCATGGAACGATCAACTCGCGGGCGTACGAGCGCGCCATCGTCGCTGAGCTGCCCACGGCAAATGTCATGGCCCGAGCATGTCCCTTGTTCGTTCCGCTCATCGAGGAAGGCTGGCTGGAAACCGAAGCAACGCGACTGATCGCGACAGAATACCTCGGGCCGTTTGTAGGCGCCGAGATCGACACGCTCGTTTTGGGTTGCACACACTATCCGCTCATGAAGCGGGCAATCGGTGAAGTCGTAGGACGACAAGTGCGCTTGATAGACAGCGCGGAAGAAACCGCGGCCGAAACTGCCGAGACGCTGCGTGCGCATTCATTGTCACATGATGACGGAGCGGACCCGACGTATCGGTTCATCGCCTCCGATGTGCCGGATCAGTTCCTACGCGTCGGCCAGCGCTTTCTCGGAAAGGCGATCGACCGCGTGGAGACGGTGACCCTCGGCTGAGCCTTCACGCCACTCGAGCAGCTCGATCGATTCAGGCGTGATTCGAAGATAGGTCGGGGCATCGAGCCAGGAGCCGGCATTTGCGAACACGCCCGCTCGTGGTGCGCGCTCGAGAGCGGGCACGTGCGAGTGACCGTAAACGAGAAGGTCGAGCGACCTGTCGTGCTCCAGCTCGGCCATTGCTACCGCGCGAAGCCCCCGGCCCTCGTCGCGCGCTCGATACTCGCGGCTCGCATCTGAGCTGCCCTGCGCGAGCCACGTTGCCCAATCGGGATGCAGAGCGCGGAATGCGCGAATTGCCAGCGGGTTCCGCATCACCGGGCGAATCACGCGGTAGCCCCGATCCTCCTCCTGACGCAGCCCGTCGCCGTGCTCGACGCGCGAATGCCACCCCGCGAGCTCGCCGGTCCAGGGTCCAACATGATAATCCACGCCGACGTCCTGGCGAAGAATCTCACCACCCCAGCAGTCGTGATTACCTGCCAGCCAGAGAATCTTTATTCCACTGTCGCGCAGCTCCGCGAGCGCGGCGAGAGCGCGGAAGCTCGACCGCGGAATGACGGACTTCCACTCGAACCAGAAGTCGAACAAATCGCCGTTGATGACAAGCGACGCGGCGTGGCCGCGGAGCTCCCGCAGAAATCGCACGAACGAGCGCTCTACGTCGAGCGGTGCGACTCCGATGTGCGCATCCGAGACGAGATAGCAGGGGGAAGCTGGCACATCGCAATTGTAGCGGGCAGTGTCATGCTGCACAAATCGCCGTGTCGCAATCGTATCCGGCCGGCTCCCTCATCCAGTATTTTATCTGCATGAGCGGCATTGTCGCGGCGCCCCGCGAAACCACAATCGAGCTGAGAGTGCGTTACGCGGAGACAGATCAAATGGGCGTCGTGTATCACGCCAACTATCTCGTGTGGTGCGAGATAGGCAGAACGGACCTGATACGGCACCTCGGCACCTCGTACGCCGACCTCGAGCGCAACGGAATCGGTCTGGCGGTGACAGACGCGTCGGTGCGCTACCACTTTGCCGCGCGCTATGATGATCTCATTCGCGTACGGACGGTGATCAGCGACGTGAGATCGCGGACGGTTACATTCGACTACATCATCGAGAATGCGGTTAGCGGAGCGCGCCTGGCATCGGCGCGAACGACTCTCGCGTCACTCAACAAGGAGGGGAAACTTGTCGCGTTGCCGGCGGAGATACGGAAGCTCATGGAAGATGCGCGCAGCTAGCGTCGCTCTGGCATCGTTGGTGTTCGCTGCAGCCGCTGTCGAGGCGACCGCACAGAGCGCAACGCAGGCTCGCTCCCGCCGCAACGTGGCGTTGTATGCGCGCCTCCTGGCGATGACGGACTCGCGCACCTTCGCTGCAGCGCTCGTGGACAGTGCTCTTGCCAGCAGCTGGGCGTCTTTGCGCGCCGCGGCCACACTCGCAATCGGACAGGTTGGCTCGTCGCATGGAATGCCGGGTGCGCCTCGGCTGCGCGAGCTCCTCGCGGATCGCGATCTTGTCGTTGCGTCGAACGCCGCCTACGCCCTCGGGCTGTTGCGCGATTCGACACCGGTCGCTGTCTCCGCACTCGCAGCAGCCCTCGGCGGCCCTCCGCGCGTTGCGCGTGAAGCTGCGTGGGCGCTCGGTGAGATCGGCGCACAGGCGCGGAGCACGATCGTTGCCGCGCTTGCAACGCCGGGCTCCGACGAGGCGCGGACGATCCAGCTCCTCTTCGCCGCAGGCAAGCTGCGGCCGGTGCCGGTCGAGGCAGTCCGCCGATATCTCTCCGACGAAAGTCGCCCGTCTGTACTCTGGGCAGCGATCTACTCTATTGCACGTTCGCGCGCACCTGCCGGCGCGCGAGACCTGATTGCAGCGGCCGCCCTTCCGCCGCTTGCGGGAGCATCGGCAGCCGCCCAGGGTTCCGCCGATGTTGCAACATCCGCGCGGCTGCTCACCGCCGAAGTTTACGTGTCGCCGTCGGTTGCCTTGCAGCGAGCGAAAGCCGATCTCGCGCGTGGCCTGAGCAAAGCCGCGGCGGGTGACTCACTCGCTGATCGCGCAGTTCCCGTGCTGTCGCGGCTAGTCCTGGATTCGCATCCGCACGTGAGAATCAACGGTGTGCGGTCTCTCGCGACATTCGGCCCTCGTGCCCGCGACATGGTCGTCGCGGCCACGCGCGACCCGGACGCGAATACCCGCATCGCCGCCGCGCAATCGTTGAACACTGTTCTCGATTCGAGCGTCGTGAGCTGGAAGCCGCTATGGGGTGCGGACACGAGCATGATGTATCGATCGAGCCTGCTCACCGCGGCTGCGCGCGCCGGCGCGATGCTCCCCGAGTTCGTCACGTGGCAGGGGCACTCCAACTGGCGCTATCGAGCCGCGGCGCTCGATGCCGCCGGCGGCCTTCCGAATGCAACGCTCGGCAGTCAGGTCGGCTACCAGATGATTTCCGACACCGATCGGCGCGTCCGCGCGGCGGCTTATTCCGTCATTGCCGGTAATGACTCCGTTCTTAGCGTGCGGGCGCGGCAGGCTTTGTTGCGCGGGCTGATCGACCCGGATTACATCGTGCGCGCGACAGTGATTGGAAGTCTGGCGCGCCGCGCAAACGCGGCGGACGCTCCGTTCGTTCTCAACGCGTACCAGCGAAGCGCGCGAGATCCCGGGAATGACGCGCGGCTCGCGGCAATTCAGTATCTCGCCGCTGCATGGAAGCGCGACAGCGCCGCCTTTTCTCCAACACTGCGGACGAGTCTCGGACGCCTGCACCCGTCGCCTGACCCTCTCGTGCGGTTCGCAGCTGCAGGAGCCTCGGCGTTCCGCGGCTGGGAATCCACTTCGGGCACACCGCGGGCACTCGAGTGGTATGAGCGACTCGTGAGGACATACATAATCCCCGCTCAGGCGGGAAACAGACAGCGCGCGACCATCCGGACGCTGAGAGGCGATATCGTTCTCGATCTGTTCGGGGCCGACGCGCCGATTACCGTCGACAACTTTCTAACCCTTGCGCGATCCGGGTACTACCGCGGAACGAGATTCCATCGTGTGGTGCCCAACTTCGTCGCGCAGGACGGCGATCCGCGCGACGACGGCAACGGTGGACCTGGCTACGCAATCCGCGATGAGATGAATCCGCGAAGGTACGACAGGGGCGCGCTCGGAATGGCGCTCTCGGGTGCGGATACCGGAGGAAGCCAGTACTTCATCACGCATTCGCCCCAGCCGCACCTCGACGGGCATTACACTGTTTTCGGTCGCGTCGTGCGCGGGTTCCGCGCGCTCGACGCGACCGTGCAGGGTGACGCGATTCTCGCGGTCGTGCCCCGATGACGCCAAGGCTCTTCGTTTCGGTTGTAGCGCTTGCGGCTTTGACCGGCGGATGCGCGCCGAGGGTGACGGCGCTCAAGGGTGCGCCGGCGCCTAACAGGGCGTTCCCGGTGATCCAGCTGCCAGGCGCGCACCGTCGAATTGTTTTTCGGTGGGATTTCGAGGAGGCTAGTCTGATGACACGCGGCGAGGGTGCGATACGCACTGCTGCACCCGACAGCGCGCGGGTCGATCTCTTTCTGACCGGCGGAATCGCGGCCGGACACGCAGTGCTGATTGGCGATTCGCTTCGCGCGCGGAACAAGGCTCAAATCGAGCGTGTTCTTCCTCCTCCTCCGATGATGTGGGCCGCACTGGGCCGACTTGCAATTCCGCCACTGCCGGATACTGTCGTTACCGAGGAAGGAGGGACGCTGTACGCCGACGTCGGTCGCCCAGCGACGTGGAGGGTGACCGTCAAGGGAGGACGTCTTATGCAGCTCGCGAGATTGAGCGGCGGACGTATCGCCGAGCTGGTGACGCGCGACGAAGGCGGCCGTCTGCTTTATGAAGTCCCGGGCCGGCGAAAGTTATGGCTGGGGATCATTCGTGATGAGGAGGTACCTGCTTTTGATCCGACGATCTGGACTCGCTAGCCTCGTACTGACGCTCACGGGTTGCATTTACGGCTTCGCCGGCGGAGGTCTGCCGTCGCATGTGGAGACCGTCGCGATAATTCCGTTCGCGAATCTCACTGCGAATCCGGAGATTCAGCGCGAGCTCGTTGAATCACTCCGCGGCGGGCTGCGCGACCGTCTGGGTCTTCGGGACGCCGCGGAAGCGCGCGCCAACGCTATTGTCCGCGGAACGATTCAGCGCTACGAGACGGATATCCCGGTCGGATATTCCGCGACCAACAAAGAGCAGACGAGCGCGAGGCGGCAGCTCTCGATCACGGTCGACATCGAGATGGTCGACCAGGTTAGCGGAAAAACCTTGTGGCAGAAGAAGGGCCTCATGGCCGAGGGCCAGTACGACGAGCGCGGGGAGGCCGAGGGCCGCAAGCAGGCGATAGACCGGATCGTCAACGACATCATTCAAGGCGCGCAGTCTCAATGGTGACACGAGCGGTGCTGCGACTCCAGCGTGGAGCGAGCCGCCTCGGCTGTCTGATCCAGCTGGTCATCCTCGGCGGCCTGCTCTACTTCGGGCTGTACGCCGGTCAGGATCTCCTCGAGTATTATCGCCTTCGCGATGCGATGAAGCAGGAGGCGCGCTTCGCAACGCTGAGGAGTGACACGCAGATCAGGGATCGCATTCGATCGTTTGCGGATTCCGTGGGACTTCCGGAAGAAGCGAGCGACATAAGCATCGTTCGCGGCGAAAATACGATCCGGATCTGGAGCGAGTATGACCAGCCGCTTCGACTGCCGTTCAATCTCGAGAAGTCGATCCACCTGAAGCCTTCGGTGGAGCAGCGGCTCTGATCGGCTTTGGCGGACTCGCCGAATTCGCCGACGGGTTCGCGGCGTTTTGAGAGAGCCGGCAAGTAAAGTCGCTGCGTCGTGGAATGACGCGGTGGCGCGCCGCGAGCAGATGCCGGGGAAGGTCGTCTTCACGAATGGTGTTTTCGATCTTCTTCATCCCGGGCACGTGGACGTGCTCAAGGCAGCGCGCTCGCGCGGGGATGCGTTGATAGTCGGCATGAACACCGATCATTCCGTGGCCCGTCTAAAGGGACCCGGTCGCCCCGTCCGCAATCAGGCGGAGCGATCTTACGTGCTGGCCGCGCTCGAGGCCGTGGACCTCGTCGTGCTTTTCGACCAGGACACGCCGCTGGAGCTCGTGCGCGCGCTCCGTCCGGATGTGATCGTGAAGGGCGGCGACTATACGGTAGACTCCATTGTCGGCGCGAGCGAAGTTCAAGGCTGGGGAGGAGAAGTTGTGGTCGTGCCTCTCACACCCGGTCAGTCCACCTCATCCATCATCGAGAAGCTAAGTGCCCAATAAGCGCGCGTCGCGGAGTGACAGGGCGAATTCCGAGCTGCGTCCAATCACGCTCGAGCCTGGCGTTGCTCCTTATGCTGAAGGCTCGTGTCTGATCACCTTCGGAACCACGCGGGTGCTTTGCACCGCGAGCGTCGAGGACGGCGTCCCGGGGTGGCGCCGCGGCCGTGGCGAAGGATGGCTCACCGCGGAGTACGCAATGCTTCCGCGCGCAACACGCACTCGAACCTCGCGCGAGCGATCTCAGCTCGGCGGACGAACGCAGGAGATTCAGCGTTTGATCGGTCGCAGCGTGCGCGCCATGCTCGATGATTTCAAGTTCGGCGAATTCACCGTGAAGATTGACTGCGACGTTCTCGTCGCCGACGGCGGAACGCGCACAGCGGCGATAACTGGCGCCGCCGTGGCCGTCGAGCAGGCGTTCAACTGGATGGTGGAATCGGGGAAGATCGCAGCGACTCCCGTAAAACGGCGTGTCGCCGCGATCAGCGTCGGAATCGTCGACGGTGAGTCGCGGCTCGATCTCGACTATGCGGAGGATGTCCGCGCCGAGGTCGACATGAACGTCGTGATGAGCTCGGCGGGAAGGTTTGTGGAAGTGCAGGGCACTGGTGAGAACGGCACGTTCGACCGCGCGCAGCTCGACGAGCTGTTGGAGCTGGCAATCTCGGGAATCAAGCGGCTCGACGCGGAGCAACAGGCAGCGCTTGCCGGTTGAGCGCCCGGGAATACTGCTGGCGACGCGGAGCAGCGGAAAGCTTCGCGAGCTGAGTGAGATACTCCGCGATTTCGATCTGGACGTGATCGACGTCACCGCCGTCGGAATTCCTCTGAGCGCTGACGAGGATGCAATTGAAAGCTTTCCGACGTTCGAGGAGAATGCCCTGGCGAAGGCGCGATACTTTCACGCCCAGAGCGGAGGAATGCCCACACTCGCCGATGATTCGGGCGTGGTGGTGGATGCACTCGGCGGGGCGCCGGGAGTGCTGAGCAAGAGATTCTCGGGGCGAAGTGATTTGAGCGGCACCGACCTCGACGCAGCAAACAACGCGAAGTTGACGACCGAGCTCTCGCGCGTCGACGCTGAAAGGTTTGAGCGCGGTGAAGGCACGGCTCCCCGAACGGCGCGGTACGTGTGCGTCGCGGCATTTGTCAGCCTGGAGGGCGAGCTGATTCGCGATGGGAAGATCGAAGGCCGCATAGTCGAGTACCCGCGCGGCGCCGGCGGGTTCGGCTACGATCCGTACTTCGAGTCGCCGGAATTAGGGGGAACGTTTGCCGAAGCGGACTGGTCTCTGAAGTCGAGAGTGAGCCATCGCGGGCGTGCGTTTCGCGCGCTTTTGCCTGCGTTGCGCGAGCGCGGCTGGGCATAGTAGCTTGCAATCTCTGTAGTCTTCGGGGCGTAGCGTAGCCCGGTATCGCGCCTGCTTTGGGAGCAGGAGATCGCTGGTTCAAATCCAGTCGCCCCGACTAGCACATTCTGCCCGTCGCGTCCTGCGCGGCGGGTTTTTTTCCGCTGAATTCCTACGCGGTCGGCGTTTTGTCAGTGAGCAGCGCCTGGAAGCGCGGGTCTGCTCGAACAGACTCCAGATCCGGATCTGTCAGGAGCCAGTCGCGATTGCGCATTCCGAGCTCCATCGCTCGCTCCAGGTGGTCGAGTGCAAGCCCGGGTCGTCCCGCCAGAGCGTGAAAGCACGCGACGTTGTAGGAAAGCAGCGGATGCGTCGGATCAGTCTGCACGGCGCGCCGAGCCCACTCCTCTGCCTGCTTTGCTTCACCCATTCGCTGCAGAGTAATTGCGCCGAGGTACATCGCGCGCGAGTCGCCTGGATTCAGCGACAATGCGCGTTCCATTGCTGCCATCGCGCGACGCGAGAAATCGGCCGATTTGTCACGACGACCCAGCGATTCGTAGGCAGAGGCGGCAAAGGCGAGAGCCTGGTAATCATCGAGGCGAAGGTCCGCGGCCTTGTCGTAGTACTCGACCGCCCGGTCGAGAAAACCTTGCGCCTGCAATGAGCGCGCGTAATAGTACGGCCCCTCGTAGAGCGCGGGGTCCAGCTCCATCGCCCGCTCGAACTCGCGCGCCGCTTCGTCGAAGCGTCGTTGATAATTCAATGTCAGTCCCCGTGATGCGTGCGCCTCCGCAAGCTCGGGGTCTAGCTTGAGCGCCCTGCTGCTGGCAGCCTCAGCCTGCGCGAGCGCCTCGTCGCCGCCGGCATGCTCGAAGAACCGAAATGCCGAGCAGTCGGCAAGGCCGGTAAACGCGAGGCCATAGTCCGGGTCGAGCGCGATCGCGCGGCGGAACATGTCTTCGGCCGCATCCAGAGTCTCGGGCCGGCGCTGGTGAAAAAGCTGGCGTCCACGCAGGTAGTACTCGTAAGCGCGAACGCTTTGAGTCGGAACCTTTTTTATCGCCGCCTCTTCCTTCGCCGTCAGCACCACCTGCAGCGCGCTCACGATGCTGGTTGCGATTTCGTCCTGGATGGCAAACACGTCTTCAAGCTCCCGGTCGTATCGCTCGGACCAGAGGTGGAAGCCCGTTGCAACATCAATGAGCTGAGTCGACACGCGCAAGCGGTTGCCGGCTTTGCGAACGCTGCCTTCCAGCACCGTCCGCACTTTCAGTCGGCGGCCGATCTCCGCTATGTCGTCCTTGCTCCCCTTGAACGCGAAAGCGGATGTGCGTGACGCGACGCCGAGCGCGCGCACCTTGGTCAGTGCGTTGATGATCTCCTCTGCAATGCCATCCGTGAAGTATTCATTGTCAGCATCGGCGCTCATGTTGGTGAAGGGCAGAACCGCTATGGACTGGCGGTCCGAATCCGCTGCTGAAGCGCCATCTGCCCCAGCTGCCTTCGCCAGTGCCTGCGCGAATTCAGACACACTCGCGAATCTGCGCGCGGGCTCCAGGGAAAGTGCCTTGAGCACCGCATCCGACAATGCCGGCGGTACCTTCGGCAACGGCGCCGCTCGCTCGCTGAATCGCTTTGCGATCACTCCCTGTGCAGTGTTTGCCGTGAATGGCGGCGTTCCGGCGATCATCTCGTAAACCACGCAGGCCAGGCTGTACTGATCACTCTTGCCATCCAGCTGAGTCTCACCACTCGCCTGCTCGGGGCTGAGGTAAGCAGGAGTGCCAATTGCCACTCCCGTTCGCGTCAGGCTGTCGCCACCCGCGGCTGAAATGGCTTTGGCAATCCCGAAATCCAGAATGAGCGGTTCACCCTCGCAGAGGATGATGTTTTCGGGCTTGATGTCGCGATGGACAACGCCATGCCGGTGAGCGAAGTCGAGCGCCGCAGCGAGGGGTCTGACTAGGCGGAGAATCTCACTCATCGGCAGCTGTCTCTCCCGGTCGAGGCGGCCGCGCAGAGTCTCGCCCTCGATCTGCGGCATTACGTAAAACAGCGAGCCGTCGTACTCACCTGAATCGTGGACGGGTACGATGTGCGGGTGAGTGAGACTCGCCGCGGTCTTGATCTCCTGAAGGAACCGCTCGGGGCCGAGGGATGCAGCCACATCGCGGTTCAAGACCTTCACTGCTACGCCTCGCTCATGCCGGTGATCGCGCGCCTGATAAACCGTGGCCATGCCGCCGCGCCCGATTTCACGCTCGAGCGTATAGTTGCCCACCAGCGTTGGAAGAACGGAATGCTGACTTGTCATGATGTAAACAAGCTACAGTCACGCCCGTCCCCGAGAAAGCAACGGAGTACGTCGCGGCGCGGAAAGTAAGAAACCCGCCCGGAGGGTGGTCCCGACAGGCTTTTCCTCTCGCCTGCCGAGCGGAGCTCTAAACGCCGGACCGCTTGCCTGTTCCAGCTCCTGCGACGCCGCTCAGGAACCAGCTATGGAGGTGCTCGCCGGCTTGTCGTCCACCGGTGCGAAAAAAAACTCGCCCGACTCGGTCAGTGTCGCGACTGCAGTATCGTGCATCTCCTTTCGCTTCTGCGATCTTTGAGTGAGACGCACTAGAAGGACGATGCCGGCAGCGATCGTGCCGAGTATCGCAATTTCCCTCCAGCGAGCAAGCCGCACCTCTGCCTCCATAGTGAATGAGTCGTCGTTGAGCAGGATCCCTACTTCTTCACCGTCTTCTTGTCGATGTTGTTGCCGATCACTGCGCCCGCTGCGGCCCCAATCACGCCACCCACGATCGCGCCCTTCACCTTGTTCTTGCTCGTCGTTGCGCCAATGACCGCACCGGCAACCGCGCCGATCTTCGCATCACGCTCGGTGTTCTTGATGGTGACGGTGCCCGAGCTCGTTGGGGCTGGCGAAGGATATACGGTGCCGCTCGAGGTTCCACCGGAGCTCGTGGAGCGCGATCCACTCGTGCGTCGCGCGCTGGTGCCTGTCGAACGGCTTGGCGCAGCCGGCGCATAAGACGGATCCGTGGCTACTGGAGCGACCGCTGTGGCAGCCGCTGCCCGTTCCGCCGCCGATATCGAATCGAGTGACATCTGATTCCGTGCCGCGAGAGAGAGGCTGTCCGTCGCCGCCGTGTCGGACTTGCCGCACGCAAAGACGCTCACAATCGCGAGCGTTGCCAGAATTTTTGAGCTTGTCATGATTATGTCCCGATAGAGGAGTCGAACACAGGATCAAGAGGGCACGTGCCATGCCACCGATGTGCGTCGGGCCGGTCATTAAACGTGCTCAGACGGCTGCAACCTACGATTATTGAGTCAAATCGTATCTTGATGCTCGCCAAACGGTTAGACGCGCGTCCTCACGTATTGTCTGATAGTCGGCTCGGCTGTCCCGTGTAAGCCGCCAACGTCGCGCTTGCGAAACCGGCTAAGTTGGCCTCACAGCCTTCTGCGGCTCACCGCTCTCTCGCCACCGACACAATGACGCTTTCCAACGACTCGCAGGAAACAATACTCGCTCACGCAACGAACGGTCTGGCCGAGAAGCTGGGGATTGAAATCGTGGAGCTGACGGCATCCAGGGTTGTGGCGACCATGCCTGTCGACGAGCGCACGCGGCAGCCTTACGGCCTGCTCCACGGCGGCGCTTCAGTCGCGCTTGCGGAAACGCTCGCATCCCTCGGCGCGATCATGAATATCGATCAGCACCAGTCGAGTGCCGTCGGGCTCGAGATAAACGCGAACCACATTCGCGCGAAACGTGAAGGGACGGTTCGTGGCACAGCGACTCCGTCTCATATCGGACGTTCGACCCACGTGTGGATGGTCGAGATCGTTGATGAAGAAGCGCGCGTTGTCTGCGTTTCGCGCTGCACGATCGCTATCGTACCGACCCGCTGACTGACGACCTGTTCGCGGTTTGCGTATCGCACTACATTGGGGCCCATCGATTGGTCCTCATCCCTTTTTCTCAAGGCGTGCGCGTCACCCTCGGGCAATCGCGGATCAACGAGAATTCATGAGGGCAGAAGAAACTCAGCGAGGGGGACACTGGGGCCGGCGCGCCGCCACCCGAGGGTAGCGGCGCGACAGGCGCACGCGATGGCCGCGGAGCAAAGCTGGAACTCCCACCGGCGCGCGCAATCGGATCAGGACCTATCCGCACCCCATGGCCGCCAGGCCGTACGTCAACCAGATCATCTTCGTTTTCTTCTGGCCGGCGGTGGTCGGTGCCGCGATGTTCATGCGAAGCTCGAAGCCGGACACATCGATTTCGACACGCGCGACGTTCGGGTGCACGAATTCCTCGCCGACATCGAGTCTCTGATCACGGCGCAGCTGCAGGGCAAGGGACTGCGCTACGAATACGACGAGTGTGACAGCGGTCTCGCGGTCAAGGCGGACGCTGAAAAAATGCGGCAGATAATGCTGAATCTTCTGTCGAACGCCATCAAGTTCACACCGGCGGGAGGCAAGGTATCCATCGAGTCTGACGTCGACGGCGACAAGGTCAGAATTCAGGTTCGCGACACTGGCGTCGGAATTCCCGCCGACAAGCTCTCGGCGATCTTCGAGCCCTTTATTCAGCTCGACCGGAAGCTCACGAGCGTTCACGAGGGCACCGGTCTCGGCCTCGCCATCAGCCGCGATCTTGCCCGCGCGATGTCCGGCGATTTGACTGCTGAAAGCACGCTTGGCGAGGGTTCCGCATTCACGCTCGAGCTGCCGCGCGGAGATGGGAATGCCGCAATTGCCCCTTCGGTAAGGCAGGATTAACGTAGGTAAGGGCGCACGGGTGCCTGACAGTGGCAGGCGACGCGAGGTTCGACTCCCCGCAGCCCGATTGTATCGATGTATTGGAACACTTATCTTGAAAGACTACGAGCGCCAGTAGCTCAGTTGGATAGAGCAACAGCCTTCTAAGCTGTGGGTCGGGGGTTCGATTCCCTCCTGGCGCGCCACAGTGCAGGACCGATCGCGCCGTTAGCTCAATTGGCAGAGCAAATGACTCTTAATCATTAGGTTGTAGGTTCGATTCCTACACGGCGCATTGAGCCGAAAAAAAAGCCGCCTCAAGACGCGGCTCTTTTTTTTGGATCATACGGCTTCCGAGCGCGGGTCTCATGTGCGGCGAGATGACATATTGATCGACTTGACGGTTGTTGTCGGGTCAGTTGCTTCTGAGCGCTCGATTCGGGCGTGTCTCGCGTCTGTCCTCACAAGCTGTGCGGGCCTCCGCTCAGAGATAATCGTTGTCGACGCCTCCACCGACGAAACCGCCTCACTCGTGCGCCGGTACTTTCCCGAAGTTCAGCTGACTTGTCTTCCACCGGGAACGCTGATACCCGTGCTCTGGTCGACAGGACTCGCGTCCGCCCGAGGGTCGCGCGTTGCGTTCACTACAGGGCACTGTGTCGTTCCCCAGGTGTGGGCTATCGACCTAAACAAGGCGCTCGACACGGGAGCCGCCGGTGCTGGCGGACCCATCGCGTTAGGGCCCGGGGCCTCGCTTGTCCACCGCGCAATTTACTTTCTTCGCTACTCCGCGTTCATGCCGAGCGATGGACGCGCTGTTGTCGACGTTTCCGAAATCGCCGGAGACAACGCCATGTACGAGCGCTCGGTTTTCGACGAGCACCGCTCCTCGCTTGCAGACGGGCTCTGGGAGGTCGAGATACATCACGCGCTGCGCGCTCAAGGCCGCCGTCTCGTCATGGCTCAGTCGGCCGGCGCGGACCTCGCCGGCACTTTTCCGCTGGCGCTGATAACCCGCTATCGCTTCGCGCACGGGCGGCACTACGGTGCCTGGAGGGTTCGACAGAAGCTCGTGTCGGCGTCGCGCATCGTCGTGGCTGCTCCTGCTGTTCCCGTGCTGCTGCTTGCGAGGACGGCACGGCGAGTGATACGGAGCGGTTCGAAACTGATCGGCTTTTTCAGCGCGACACCGATCATGTTCTGGCTGGCCTCATCCTGGGCCTTCGGTGAAGCGGTCGGTGCACTGCGCCCGAGCGCGGGCGCGCGGCAGGCGCCGGATCTCGAGGCTGCGCGTGCGCATCGGAATTGACGCTACCTGCTGGGCAAATAAACGGGGGTACGGCCGCTTCACGCGCGAGATCGTTACAGCGATGGCTGCCCTGGCGCCCGAGAATGAGTTCATCTGCTTTCTCGATCGGAAAGCAGCAGATGTGTTTTCGCTGAGCGAGTCGAACGTCCGTCCGATAGTTGTCGATCTTCGAGAGGCCCCGGTGGTTGCTGCATCAGCTGCGGGCCGACGGGGCCTTGGGGACATACTGCGAATGACGCGCGCCGTCGCTCGTGAGCCGCTGGATGTATTCTTATCGCCCTCCGTCTACACGTACTTCCCGCTTCCCTTGAATATTCCTGCGGTAATCACAATTCACGACGCGATTCCTGAACGATTCTCGAAGCTGACATTCCCGTCTGCGCGGTCGAGGCTGTTCTGGCGGATGAAAGTTCGGCTTGCCCTGTTCCAGGCGCGCATCGTTCTTACAGTGTCGGATCACGCCGCCAACGACCTTGTGCGCGTGCTCGGTGTCGCCCGCAGGAAGATACGCGTCGCCGTCGAAGCCCCGGCGACGGAGTACCGTCCTTCGACGAGCGAAGGCGACGTCACCGCAGCCGCCAAGCGTGCCGGATTGCCCGCGGGCGCGCGATGGTTCGTTTACCTCGGGGGCTTCAATCCTCACAAGAACGTTCCGGCGATCGTGCGCGCGCACGCTGCGCTGGCGGCTGAGCTCGGCGACGCCGCCCCGTATCTTCTGCTTATTGGAACGCGCGACCGAGACGTCTTTCAGACGGAAGGCGCCGACATTCAGTCTGCGATCGAGACCGGCGGCGCATCGCATCTCGTCAAATGGACCGGCTTTGTCGAGGATGAGACCTTGAGACACCTGCACTCCGGGTCTCTCGGGCTGGTGCTCGTGTCGGAAGCCGAGGGGTTCGGACTTCCCGCTGTCGAGGCCGCGGCGTGCGGAACGGCCGTGATTGCCACCACCGACAGTCCGCTTCCGGAGCTGCTCGAAGGAGGTGGCATTTTCATTCGTCCAGGCGACGACGCTTCGCTCCTCTCGGCGATGCGCACGCTGGCGACCGACGAGAAGACACGCCGGGAGCTCGGAGCGAACGCGCTTTCCGCCGCAAGGAAGCTGACGTGGGACAGGGGCGCTCGCGCAGCGCTCGCCGCGATCCGGGAGGCGGCGCGTTGAGCCCATTGCGCTTCTGCTTCCCCACAACTTTCTATCCGCCGTACAGCTTCGGCGGCGACGCTGTCGGAGTTCAGCGTCTGGCGCGTGCCCTGGTCAGGCGGGGCCACGAAGTGACGGTGGTTTACAACAAGGATGCGTATCGACTTCTGACGAACGGCAAAGAGCCGCGCGGAGTCACCTCCGATGACGGCGTGCACGTCATCGGACTCGAAAGCGAGGTGGGATGGCTTGCGCCAGTGCTGACTCAGCAGACTGGCCATCCAATGGCCAATGCCCGCCGTCTTCGGTCGATACTGGATGATGGCCGCTTCGACGTCATCAACTTTCACAACACGTCGTTGATCGGCGGGCCTGGAATCTTTTCGTATGGCCGAGGCGCCACCAAGCTGTACATGGCGCACGAACACTGGCTGGTCTGTCCAACGCACGTGCTGTGGCGTCACAACCGCGAGCTGTGTGATGAGCGTCAGTGCCTTCGGTGTCAGCTCGTTTATCGCCGGCCGCCGCAGTGGTGGCGTTGGACCGGCCTGATGCGCAGGGAGCTGCAACACCTCAATGGATTTATCGCGATGAGCGAGTTCAGCCGCGCGAAGCATCACGAATTCGGTTTTCCGCACGAGATGGAAGTCGTGCCGTACTTCCTCGCCGACCCCGGCCCCGGCCCGGAAGCCGCCGTGCCGGTATTCGAGCGTCGGCACGCGCGTCCGTATTTTCTCTTTGTCGGCAGGCTCGAGAAGATAAAGGGTCTGGACGACGTGATTCCGCTGTTCCATGACTATGAGGACGCAGACCTCCTGATCGCCGGCGACGGGAACTACGAAGGCCATCTGCGCGAGCTGGCGGCCAGCAACCCGCGCGTGGTGTTCCTCGGGCGCGTTCCGTTCGAGCGGCTGCGTGCTTACTATCAGCATGCCGTGGCCACGGTAGTGCCGTCCGTGTGCTACGAGACTTTCGGGATCATACTCATTGAATCGTTTCGACAGAAAACTCCGGTGATCGCGAGGCGGCTGGGACCGTTCCCCGAGATTGTGGAGCGAGCACACGGTGGGGAGCTGTTCGGGAGCGAGTCTGAGCTCGTCGCGGCAATGCGTCGTCTTCAAGGTGACACTGACTACCGGAACCGGCTGGCGGAAAGCGCCTATCGTGCTTCGATAGACGTGTGGTCGGAAAGCGCAGTCATTCCGCGCTACCTCGAAGTGGTGGAGGGCTTCGGCAGATGAAGGTGCTGATTACGGGCGGCGCGGGATTTATCGGGTCCCATCTGGCCGACAGGATGCTGGCCCGCGGCGACGACGTGCTCGTCATCGACGACTTCTCGAGTGGATCCCCGGACAACATCGCGCATCTTCGTGGCAACCCGAGCTTTCAATGCGTAGTCGGCTCCGCCTCGGATGATGAAGTGGTTGCGCCACTCGTCGCCAGGAGCGATGCGATCGTTCATCTGGCTGCCGCCGTCGGGGTGCGTCTCATTCTCGAAAGTCCCGTGCGCACGATCGAGAACAATCTGTTCGGGACCGCCGCGGTTCTTACTGCCGCTGCTGATGCACACAGAGCAGGCAGCCGCAAGATCGTGCTGCTCGCGTCCACGTCGGAGGTTTACGGAAAAGGCAACCGCCCACCGTTCCGAGAGGACGACGATCTCACGCTCGGCGCGACGACCAACTCCAGGTGGGCTTATGCGTGCTCGAAAGCGATGGACGAATGGCTCGGTCTGGCGCACTGGCGCGAGCACGGTCTGCCTGTCACGATTGCCCGCTTCTTCAACACGGTCGGACCTCGCCAAACGGGGCGTTATGGAATGGTGCTTCCCAATTTCACCGACCAGGCCCTCGCCGGCGAGCCGATCACGGTGTTCGGCACGGGGCGGCAGTCGCGCTGCTTCTGTCACGTCAGCGACACGGTCGAAGCGATAATACGACTGCTCGATACGCCTGACACAGACGGGCAGGTGTTCAACGTTGGCTCCGACCGCGAGATCAGCATGCACGATCTTGCGCAGCTGGTGCGCCGGACTGCAAACAGCGCTTCGCCAATCGAGCTCGTTCCCTACGAGGAAGCGTACGCCGAGGGATTCGAGGATATGGAGCGGCGCGTACCCGACTGCAGCAAGATCGAGAAGTGGACCGGGTTTCGGCCGAAGCGCTCGCTCGAGCAGATCATTGCCGACGTTATCGCAGACCGACGGATGCGGCTGACGCCAACCTAGGAGACGGCTGGTGCGCGCCGTCATCACCTACCACTCGATAGATCCTTCCAACTCCGCAATCTCCATAAGCGAGGCGGAGTTTCGGCGCCACATCCAGTGGCTCGCGAGTGGTTCTGTCCCTGTCGTGCCTCTCGAAGCGATACTGTCAGCGGGCGTTGACTCCGACGCCATCGCACTGACGTTCGATGACGGTTTCAAGAGCTTCGGCGAAATCGCCCTGGATCTCCTTTCCGAGCATAGCCTCGCCTCGACGGTTTTCATTGTCACCGGGAAGGTCGGTGGTACCAACGCATGGGAGCCCGGCGCCGCGGCGGCGTCGCTGCCGGTACTTACACTCCTCGACTGGGCAGGAATCGCGCGGGCGGTGGAGCGGGGCGTTACGCTCGGCTCACATGGGAGAACGCATCGCCGTCTTCCCTCGCTCGAGCAGCAGGAGCTCGAAGACGAACTCAGTGGCTCGCTGGATGACTTTCGACGCGAGCTGGGAATCTCGCCGGCAACGTTCTGTTATCCCTACGGCGATGCGACGGAAAGGGAGAGGACCGCAGCCGCGCGTGCGTACCGGGTGGCAGTTACGACGGAGCTCCGACCCATCGCCGAGGACGAGGATCCCTACGCGGTGCCGCGAGTCGACGCTTACTATTTGCGGCGACGCGGCCGCCTGGAGAGCTTCGGTACACCGGCATTCGCCCGCTACCTGAGAGCTCGAAGGCAGGGGCGGAGCCTGAAGAGCAGTGTGGGACGGCTGCTGGGTCGCGGGAATGAATGAGGCCCCTGTCATCTCAGTCGTTATCCCGACACACAACGCGGGACCGTTTCTTCCCCTAGTAATTGCTGCGCTCCTGAAGAGTGATCTTCCGCGCAAGCGGTGGGAGCTCATCGTCGTGGACGACGTTAGCCCGGGTGGTGCGCCAAAGGTACCCGGCGCCGATTCGGTGCTCGACATGCACGGCACACCTCGAGGGCCCGCGGCCGCAAGAAACACCGGCGCGGAAGCAGCACGTGCACCGCTGGTCGCGTTCGTGGACGCCGACGTGTGCGTTCGGCCGGACGTGCTGCGGCGACTTGTCGAGCATTTTCGGAGAGACTCCGAGCTCGCCGGCGTTTTCGGATCGTACGACGCGTCGCCTGCGGAGCCGGGCTTTATCTCACAGTACCGGAACCTCCTGCATCACTACGTGCACCAGCAGAAGAGCGGAGACGTCGAGAGCTTCTGGGCGGGCTGCGGAGCGGTGAGACGGGCCGCTTTTCTCGAAGTCGGAATGTTCGACCAGGCGCGCTACACGACCCCGCAGATCGAAGACATCGAGCTGGGGTACCGGCTCCGGGACCGCGGATATCGGATCATTCTTGATCCTCAGATTCAGGGAACCCATCTGAAGCGATGGACGTTCCGCGGCATGGTCCGCGCGAACTTCCAGCATCGTGGATTGCCCTACGCGCGCCTGCTCCTCGAGCGTCGACGGCTGCTGAGCTCCCAGGGGCTGAGCGTCGGCAGCTCGGACAAGGCGAGCACCGTGCTCATCGCAGTGACTGTGATGGCGATTGCGTGCGCCGTGGTTTTCCGCGACTGGCGGTGGCTCATTGGCACAATCGCCTGTATCGCCGCTTTCGTCCTGGTCAATCGACGTCTGCTCGGCTGGTTCGCACGGGTTCGCGGGCCGTGGTTCGCCGCGCGCGCCGCTCTAATGCATCTCGTCTACCACGCCACGAACGTGGCCGCGCTCGGATACAGTGTCATAACACACTCGCTTAAACGGCGCTCAGAGCGCAGCGCACCAAGCCGAGCAGTGTGAACCCGCGGGCAAGTGCGTCGAACCCTGTCACGAACGATGCATCTGCGCAGCGTCATAGCAGGCGTCGAGCGTTTCGCGTGCGCACCGCTCCCATGAATACTGCCTGGAGTTTGCAAGTCCGCGCAGGGAGAGGTCGCGTCGCAGTTCCAGATCGCCGGCTATGGTCGACAACGCATTTGCAACCTCGTGCGCAGTCAATGCCGACATGAAAAGAGCGGCCCCTCCAGTCACCTCTCGAGTGCCGTCCGTATCCACTGAGATCACCGGTGTGCCAGCGGCCTGCGCCTCGAAAACCGGGAGCGATCCATTCTCATAGACCGACGGGGTGATGAACGCCTCGGCACAATTGTACAACACGTTGAGTTCGTCATCCCGAACGTATGGCCGTGTCATGACGTCATCGCCTACGCCTATTTCGTCGGCGGTCCGGCGAGCCAGCTCGATCGAGTAGTCGGGTCCGGTAACCAGGAGGCGATGGGGAAGGGTGGTCTGCCGCTTGAACGCGAGAAACCCGCGCATCAACTCCGGGATGTTTCGTCGACCGGTTGCCTTACCCACAATAAGGAAATACGGAACGTCTTCGCCCAACATCGTCGCGCGTAGCTCACCACGGTCCGCTGAGTCGCCAAGCGGCGCGAAAGAGGTTGCGGCCGCGAGCGGTGTCACTCGAATCTTTTCGCCCTCTACATTCCAGGCAGCGACTATGTCGCGCCGCGCCGCTTCCGACGTCGTAAGCACCACCGTCGCCGCTCTGGCACTCCAGCCGTAGAGAGGAGCGTACAGGTATCGCGCACGCCGGTCGAACATCGTGGGGACTACTTTCATCGTTGCGTCGTGCGTCGTGACGACGGTCGCACCACGCGCTGCCAGCGCCCGCGAGTACGCGGGGTAGAACACGACGTCGTCGCCGGCCGCCGGACCGAGGCGAAAGTTCTCCCATGGGAGCAGCGGGAGGCGTGAGCGGAGGACGCGCTCCCTGACGCCCGCAGGCAGCTGAATCTGAGACGATGCCAGCGAACGCGGCGTATAAACGGTGATCGAGGCGAATCGATCCTGCACGATTTCGGGCGTGAGTTGCTCGATGATGCTCAACAGATACCGGGCGATGCCGGTGCGCTGCCCATGCAAGCGCCATCCACTGATGCCCAGCGTCAGCTTCCTGACCATGATTTCATCATCGACCACGTTCGGCGGATACCTTCGTTCATGGTGTACCGTGGCTCCCAGTCGATTATCCGGTTCACTGTCGTCATGTCGCACTGGAAGCGCATCGGCCCGCTGACGTCCAGATTCTGATCCTCTATTTTGGTGCCGCTCAGCTCCTCGAGCACGTCGACAACAGCCTTCACCCGTGTTGCAGTTCCGGTCCCGAGGTTGATGGTGCCCGTATAGTCGGACTCGAGAAGCTGCATCACGGCGTGGGCAACGTCCTCGACGTAGATGAAGTCTCTTTCGGGTTTGGTCGTCCACACCGAGCCGCGCCTCGTCTCCAGAAGCTGCCTGATGAGCACATGGATGAGATCGAAACGGCGTAAACGTGTAGGGCCATAGATGTTCGAAAGCCGGACGTTGACGATCGGAATCCAGGCCGAGTAGAACTTGCAGGCTTCCTCGCTCATGTACTTGCTGAGCACGTAGCGCGTGCGATACGGATCGATTGGCGCCGTTTCTGACACCGGGAGCGTGATCCGATTCCGGTCGTAAAGCAGGATTGTCGAGAAGTGGATCAGCTTCCTGATCGGATACTGCTTGAGCTGCTCCATCACCTGAACGGTTGGGAAGAGGTGATAGTCGAAGGCCGTCGGCTCGCCCGGAGACAGGGTCTCCTGCTCCAGACTGTAATGGTCCGTGTTGCCGATGATGTATATGACCTTGTCGAACTCTACGTCGCGCAGAACATCGAGATTCGCCAGACTATCGATATGGATATGGCGATTCTTCGTCGTCGGCTGCGTCCTCCCAATTGAAATGACGTCCGGATAGTTCTCGAGAATGTACGGCCCGAGAAAGCCGCTTCCACCGAAGAGAATCGTGCCCGCGCCTGTTGATTGATCCGGCATCAGGGTGTCACGGGAGAATTATTTCACCGGCAAAGCCTCGCTGACGCAGTCGCGGCACGATCTCGCCGTAATAGTTCCACGCGAACAGGACCGCCGCATCGGCCGGCCGTTCATCGTCGAACATTCGTTGCTCGTCGACAATTGGAATGTGCACGCCGGGCAGAAATTTTCCGACGCGGAGCGGATTGACTTCGGTTATGTACACGATCATCTCCGGACCAAGCCGGCAGTAGCTGCAAACGGTCGAGGCCTTCGCCGGCGCGCCGATGCCGATGACTTTTTTTCCAGCCCGGGCTAGTTTGTGCACCGCGTCGAACAGTTTCTCGCGGCGAACCTGAACGTCCGCGGCGAAGTGCGCGATTGTCCCCGCGTCGTAGAGCTTCTCAGTTTCCTCGATCTCCATGAGCTCATTGACGTGTGAACTCACCGTGTGCTCTCCCGCGTTGCCGGCGAACACGCGAATTGAGCCGCCATAGACCTCCGATCGCTCCACGTCGAACATCTCCATACCGTACTGCGCGAACAGTCGGTGCAGAGGCTTCAGGGCATAGTAGCGGAGGTGCTGGTGAAACATGTTGTCGTAGTGCCGCTTCGCCATCGTATCGAGCCAGTACTGCGAATCGGTGGCGAACACTCCGCCCGGAGCCAGAAGCAGCTTCACGCCTCGCATGAGGCCGGAAAGGTCGGCAACGTGTCCGAATACTCCGCACGCCGTGATTGCATTCGCCTGCCCGTGCTCGGCGAAAATGGCCGACGCTGCCTCTTCATTGAAGAAAGCGTGAAGGGTGGGAATTCCCGCGTCCACCGCGATGCGCACGGGATCACCCGCGGGGTCGACGCCAAGGAATCGCACACCGGATGGCCGATACGCTTTGAGAAGGGTACCGTCGTTCGACCCGATATCGATTGCGAACGAGCGCTCGTTCATCCGCAGCATCTCGACAAGCCGCGGCGGCAGGCTTTGCAGGTGTCTGGTGGCAGTCTCGGTTGTACCGCTGACGAACGGGAAATTCCGGTAGACGATTCGCGGATTCACGATGTAGCCCAGCTGCGTCAGACCGCAGTCGCCGCAGTGGTGGAGCTGCATGGGATAGAACGTCTCGGGATGATTGAGCTGCGATCTCGAGAGAACGAGGTCGCCAACCGGTTGCGGTCCGACGTCGAGTCCAGGCGTCGTCTTTGCGCGGCAGATCTGGCATCGAACCGCTCGCGCGCGGTCGCTTTGCCTCGCCGAAGGAAGTGGGCGCCTGGTTGCCTCCCGGGGCATTCGCGGCTGCGTCAACCTCTCGCGGCGAAGTAGGACTCGAGACAGTCCACTATGTAATCGGCGTCGGCGTCGCTCATTTCCGGATGGCAGCCGACATAAAAGGCGAACTCGTTCAGCCTTGCGGCCACCGGATACTCGTGGTCGAGATTACCGAACATTTTGCGGTAGGCCGGCTGGTTGATGAGCGGTAGAAGATATCGCGTTTCTACGCCGTGCTCCTCGAGGTGGTGGATGAGCTCGGAACGGTTGTCCGAATCGCGCCGAAGCACGAGAGGGAAGAACATGTAGCCGTGGTCCGATCCTGGCCGTGCCGATGGCAGCTGCAATCGGTCTGAGACCTTGGCGAGTCCCGCCAGCATTCTGCCTGCGAGACTCTGGCGGCAGGCCCAGTGTTCGTGGCGATCGTCCAGCTGGGCGATGCCCACAGCCGCCTCCATCTCCGTGCAGCGGAAGCTGTGACCCATCCTCACAAACGAAAAACGACTGTCTGCGATTCTGAAAAGCTCTTCGCCTGTCTTGCCCTCGTCGTCGTCAATCCTGATGTAGATCGAATCACGCCCGTGGTTCATGAGACTCTTCATGATGGTCACGAGATCGCCGTCGTTGCTGATGCATAGCCCGCCGACTCCCGTCGTGATCATGTGAGCCGCGTAAGTCGAGAAGCAGGCGATGTCGCCAAACGATCCAACGGGCTTGCCGTCGCACAGCGCGAACATCGCTTCCGCGGAATCTTCGACAATCCGGAGACCATGCGCGCGGGAAATCTCCACGATGGGGGACATGTCGCACGGGAGACAGCCGATATGGACCGGGATTATCGCCCTCGTGCGCGACGTAATTCGCTTTTCAATCTGAGACGGATCGAGCGTGAAGTATTTCGGATCGACGTCGACGAAAACCGGTCGAAGATTGTTGTAGACAACGACATTTGCCGTAGCGACAAAAGTGATCGCGGGGACCAGCACCTCGTCGCCGTCACTCCATCCGCAGGACTCCTTGAGAGCGCCGAGAGCTATCTGGAGCGCGGCGGTCCCGCTGTCGCACATGAGGCCGTACCGGCAGCCGTGGAGCGAGGCGATTTCCTTTTCGAACCGGCTCATCATTGGGCCGGCCGTGAGGCGGTTGCTGTCGAGCACCTCGTTGACCAGCTGCTTAGCGCGAGCGCTCGTTCGGAATCCTCCCACCCCGATCTGGCGGCGGGACTGGCTGGCGGGAATCGCTGCGGTCAATGAATGTTGTGGGTTGAGGCGCCGGAAAGGTCGCCGATCAGCACAACCCGGTCAACCATGAAACATGCGCGTGAGCGAGCGGTTGCCGCTCCACGAATCTTCTCTCCCGAGTACTACGCGCGAATGCGTGATCTCGAGAGCATGTCGTGGTGGAATGCGGGCATGCGGAAAATCGCGGCCCGCCTCCTCGCGAGGGCGAAGCTCCCGGCCAATGGCTCGCTTCTCGACGCAGGCTGCGGATCGGGCCAGACAATGTCGTGGTTTCTCGACGCTCACTCCGCATGGACTGCTACGGGTATTGACGCCGCTCCGGAGCCGCTGGCTTCGGCGCGCGGCGCACATCTGTCGGTACAACGGGCAAGCGCCCTCGAGCTGCCGTTCGCAAGCCGCACGTTCGACCTCGTCATCGCACTGGACCTGCTTCAGCATCTTCCGCTCGATGGCGGCGATCAGCGAGCGCTCCGGGAGTTCCATCGGGTGTTGCGGCCCGGAGGCACGCTGCTGATACGGACCAACGCTCAGGCTTATCCGAAAACTCGCGACGATCCGGTGTTCTCTTATAGAAGGTATGAACCCGACAAGCTTCGCGGTCATCTTGCTGCGGCCGGTTTTGAGATCATGGTGCTCGGCAGAAGCAATTCCTTGCTCGGGTTGGCTGAGATACCACGCGAGTTGCGCGCGAACCGCTCAGGGGCGCCCTCCTACACGGGTCTCCTCAGCTTGCCGACACGCAAGGCGGGCGTCGCTCATTTCCTCAAGACAACCTGGCTCGACCTCGAGGGTCGCGCGATAGCCGCCGGTTGGCAACTTCCCTTTGGACGAACCATCTTTGCGCTCTGTCGCGCAAACCGGGCACCGAGGTAGACCTCCGCACGCTCGACCCCAGCGCACGCCACGCAGGCGCATTAGGACGAGACACGCAATGGCTGCAGACCGGATAGCGATCATCGGCCTCGGCGAGGCCGGTTACGAGATACATCTGCCCGCGCTCTCCGGCATCAAGGGAGTAACCGTCGTCGGCGCGTGTGCCGAGGATCCGATCCATCGGGCTCGAGCTGAGCAGAAGTTCAACGTCCCGCTCTTTACTGATCTCGATTCGATGCTGGCTGTGGGCCGGCCCGATGTGCTCATAGTCGCGACGCCGCCGGATACGCATGCGTCGTTATGTCTCAAAGCGATCGAAGCGGGCATCGACGTGATCTGCGAGAAGCCGTTTGTCTCGACTCTGGATGAGGCGGATTCCGTGATCGATGCAGCTCGCCTCACGGGGCGGCGCGTTGCACTGAATCACGAATTCCGCGAGATGCCGATTTTCCGGTCGGTGCTCGAGCACGCCGGTCCGGAAAGCGGCGAAGCCGTGTTTTTCGCCCAGGCGTGGCAGAATATCTATCTGCCACCCGGAAGCGAGTCGGGGTGGCGCCGACAGATGCAGCGTCGCACGCTCCACGAAGCCGGAGTCCACCTCGTGGACTATCTCCTGGCGTTGTTCGGCGAGAAGCCAATCGCCGTCTGGGCCTCGATGCTCGACGGCGGGACTCTGGACGGAGGAGCGGACGCTCTTACAGTCGTCGCGCTCGAGTTTTCGGATGGCCGCCTCGCGCAGCTCGTTCAAAACCGTTTGTCGAAGGGCGACACGCAGTACTTCGAGGTTCGAGCTGAAAGTCGCAATGCCTCGTACCGCGCATCGTTCGGCGGTCGTGCGAGGTTAACCCTCGGACTCTTCCGCAGCACCGTTCCGCATTTGCGATTCGAGTACGGCGCATCCGGAATCGCCTGGCGTGAAACGGGCAAGTCGCGGAAAATACTGGCGCGGAACCCGAAAAATCCTCGCGTTGCCGCCACACGATATCTGCTCGAAAAAACTCTGGCCGCTTTTCGATCGGGCGGCCCATTGCCGGCGAGCGCCGCGGACGGACGCGCGGCGCTCGAGGTGATCGATGCGTGTTACAGTGCCGCGGCTTCCGGCCGTCGCACCCCGGTGCGACAGGATGCCCCGGCGGCTTCGGATGGCGAGGCGGAGCGACCGCGCGCCGTACTCGAACAATGAGCGATGGCACCCGGCTGAGGGCGGCGATAGTCGGGGCTGGTCTCATGGGCAAATGGCACGCGGACGCCGTCAGAAAAGTTGGCGGAGTCGTTGCGATCGTGGCCGACAAGGATCCGTCTCGTGCCTACGGTTTCGCCCGGGAGCTTGGCGTCGGCGCGGCATCCACCGGCTCGGTCGGCGCAGCGCTCTCGGGTGACCTCGTGGACGTCGTCCACATCTGCACGCCTCCCTCGGATCATCCCGCGATTGTTCGGTCGGCGCTGGTGGCCGGACTGCACGTCATCTGCGAGAAGCCGCTTGCGGAAACAGCGGCGACTACTGCCGAGCTGCACGCGGAAGCGACAGAGCGAGAGCTGCTGCTTTGTCCGGTCCATCAATATCTGTTTCAGGAGGGCGTGATGCGTCTCACGCGGCGCCTGCCGCAGCTTGGCCGACTCACGTCAGCGGCAGCTTTCATGTCCAGCGCCGGCTCTGACGGAGGCGACGACGCCGCGCGCGACCGACTGGCCATGGACGTCCTGCCGCATCCTCTATCTCTTGTTGGGCGACTGATCCCGGGAAGTCTGGCCAACACGAGCTGGAATGTGACTCGGGCGCAGTCCGGCGAGATGCAGGCGGTCGGCACTCACCAGGGAGCGTCACTCTCGATTCAGATCTCGACTCACAGCCGGCCGCCTGTCAACGCGTTGCGTTTAACCGGTGAGCGGGGAACAGCAAACCTCGACCTGTTTCATGGCTTCGTGTCGTTCGATGATGTAGGAGCTTCACGCTTCGGCAAGATCATCCACCCATTCGCTGCTTCGGGTCAAACTCTGGCTGCGGCAAGCTCGAATCTGCTGCGGCGCGCCTCGCGCCGTGAGCAGGCGTTCCCGGGTCTTCGCGAGCTCATCCGCAGGTTCTACGCGGCCGTGGGGGCGAAGGAAGCGTCGCCCATCGGCTCGACTGAATCAACCGACGTGGCCGCTGCCCGCGACGCGATCGTCGCCGCGTTCCGGCGCGAGGGCGCCGTCGGCTAGATTGATTGCCCGTTCAGTCGCCGGGTTGCGGCCCGGCCATACCACGCTCTGAGGCGGCCTCCATTGTCGCGGGAGCTTTCCGAGTGAGATATCCGAGTGCTTCGCCAATCGACCATGCGAGCACCAGAGCGGCAATGTCCGGAAGCGAGCGCAGGAACCTTCGCGCCCTCCTGTCATCTCGGGCTGAGGCACGGGCCATTCGTGCAATGAGAAGCAGGGGTAGCAAGGGTGAGGCGATAAGCAATCGAAGCCGGCTGCCATCGTGCGGCGGCTCGATTCTGCGACAACCATAATATCGTCCGAACGAGTATCGCTCGCGCAGCGCATCGCTGCGATGTACCCTGCGTCCGGCTCGAACAGACGCACGCGGCTCCATCCATAGTGGAGCGCCCTGTCTCGCAAGTGCCGTATGAATCCGGGTCTCGTGGAACGACGTGTCCCAAGGCTCATCGAGAGACTCCAGATTGCTGCGTCGGTATGCGACGTTGCATACGCTCAGCGAGTCGGCGATTCCCGCCGTGAGCGGCGCCTGATACCTGTAGAAATCCACGTAGTAAAATGCCCAGTCGAAAGCCGTCATGTCCTCGGGGTCCAGCGGATCGACCGCTCCGCCAACCGCGCTTCCGTTGCGCTGTACCGTGCGGGTCAGACTCTTCACCCACTCGCTGTCGGGAACGCAATGATCTTCTGTGAGGAGGATTACGTCGCCGCGAGCGCCGGCCAGCGCTTTCGCGGCGAGCTCCACGGGCGAGGTCACGCCTTCATGAATCCTGATTTGCGCATCCGGAAAGCGTTGTCGCACGTTTCCGAGTTCACCGAGCGTCGGCGCGGCAGCGATCACGATGTCGAATTCGGGGGCCTCGTGCTGATGTGACAGGGCATTCAGACAGCGTTCCAGATGCGACTCGCCGCAGATAGCGACGACTGCTACCGACACCGAAACCGGCTGTGCATTCCCGCTTTGGCGATTTCGAGCGGTGGCCGTTGCCCGCTCCGGACCGCGTCGTGCGTTCAGCGCAGCGCTCCGCTGCGGTCGCGGCTCACAATGTGTTGCCTATCGAGAACCGGCAGCTCCCGCGGGCGCCGCCAAACCCTGCCACCCACCATTGCGCGCGCCAGCTGAGCCGGCTGGTACGTGATGCTCGGCCACATGAAGACTTCGGTGGTGCAGTGGCACTCCCTGTTGGCGATCGACTGCCTCAGCCTCGTGGCCTCCTCTGATGCCCAGATTTCGCGGAAAGTGTTTCGCCTCAGATTGCCGAGCGGCGCGTGTTGCTCGCATACGGCGACGTCGCCATTGGCATGGACCACGGCGGCGAGCCGGCCGGCCGTGCACGGGATTACCTGTCGGTCTTCTCTCGCCGTCTTCACCTTGGCCCACTGAAGCATCGGCTCGACGATTGCGCCGTAGCGTCCCTCCTCGCGCGGCGCCCAGAGCCGCCTGATGTACTCGTACAGCTCCTCGTATTGCTCGAGCAACGGCCCCTTCAGCGAAGGATTCTTACGGTCGCCGCGGATGAGGGCGAGGTTATGATGATCCATCTGCGGACAGCGCTCATAAAGAAATGTCGTCAGCTGACGGATCTGATCCATATTGATATCGGTCGCAGTCGAGATGCAATGGATCCGCAGTCGCTCGTCGGATTTCTGCAGCTCGGCAAGCGCGTCGTAAGTCTCCATGGCCTTCTCGAACGAGCGGCGGGTGACTCTGAAGTTGTCGTGAAATTCGGGCATTCCGTCGAGCGAGATCTCGACCACGAAGAGCTGGAGCAACTTCTCGGCGAGAGTGCGTGAGATTTGTTCTACTGCGCGCGCGGTGAAATAGGCGTTCGTTGGAACGTAGATCTGCTTGACTCCGTTGTGCCGGATGAATTGCGCACAGATCTCGGCGAACTCCGGACGGAGAAACGGCTCACCGCCTGAGAGATTGAGATTCTCGATCGGACCAAGCTCCCGCGACAAGGCGAAGAGCTCGTCACGCGTCAGGTCGTCCTTCTTGTTGAGCGCCGTCCAGTAGAAGCAATGCTCGCACTTCATGTTGCAGATCGAGTTGATGAACAGCACGAGAAACGGCGGCGTCTCGACGCCCAGGTAGGCGTCGCTCGTCAGCCTGATATGGCGGCTAACCCGCTGCGCGGCGTTCACGGCCGATCTCTCATTGCTATCTTCTGGTAGTCGGAATTGCGTGCAGGATGGGACGTCGCTGCCGGACAACGACGCAGAGTCAGTTTAGGTGGCATCTCCACCAGGAACAAGGGAGTATTTGCTCTGGGGCCGCATCACGCCGTAACGAGGTGGATAGAGGCGCTGCTCGTCTGTCCCGCATGCCACGGTGACGTCGCGCGCTCCGCCGATTTCTACCGGTGTGCGTCCTGCGCCGCGGCATATCCCATAAGGCATGGAGTTCCCGATTTCAGGCTCTGGCCCGATGAGTACGTGTCGGTTGCGGACGAGCTGGCGAAGATCGACAGGCTCTTCGCTCCTCCCGCGCCGACCTTTCGTCAGCTTCTCACCAGGTACTACGACCTGTCACCGGAGAGTCCGCGCAAGCTCAACGTCCGTTACGTCGCCGCCATCGAGAACAGTGCCACAAGAGATGAGGCGCTTCTCCGAAAGCTGCGCAACGCATTTCCCGATGTTGGGCGCACGCGTTTTCTCGATCTCGGCTGCGGCACCGCCGCGCTTGCTCTCGCGGCGTCGAAGGAATTCGCCGAAGTGGTGGCTGTCGATGCTGCGCTGCGTTGGCTCCTCGTTGCCCGCCAGCGGCTGAACGAAGCGGGCGCGCCGGCTGTAGGAGTCGCTTTGATCTGCGCGAATGCGGAGGCGCTCCCATTCCGCCTGGCGACTTTCGACGCCGTGATGGCCGACTCGGTGCTCGAGCACGTGCGAGACAGCACACGGATGCAAAGCGAGACGATGCGGGTTCTGCGGGGCGGCGGAGCATTCCTGTTCACAACGAACAACAGATTCAGCATCCTTCCGGAGCCGCACGTTCGTATCCTCGGGTTCGGGCTCATCCCCCGCAGATGGATGGAAAGGATGGCTTTGGCGCTCCGAAAAACCCCGTACAAGGCGCGCCTTCACTCCCGGCGCGAGCTGCGTCGACTTTTTCGCGACACCGGGCGGGTGGAGCTGCCCGTTTACGAGCCGGGCGAGCTGGGCGAGCGGAACGAACGGGCTCGACGAATCTGGGAGATGATGCGACACATACCGCTGCTTCGATGGATGATGGGCCCAATCGTACCGCAATACTTCATCAGCGGAAGAAAGAGCTAGGAAGCAAGTCGTCTCACTGGCGGATGCCACTCGCTCGAGAGCGGCGTCCCTGAAGCTGGATCTGGCATGCGACAGCTACGATGAGCACAAACGGTAGGATCAGACGCCATGTCGCTCTATCCACTGCGAGATAAAGGGCTCCATGGACAACCACCAACGCGAAGAGCAGATAATTCAACCGCTGAATCCGCTTCCATCGCGCGGTCCCCAGACTTCGCAGGGCCAGGTCGTTCGAGATCGCGAGCAGCAGCACAAGCAGCAAAGTCGCCGCAAGGCCGGTGTAATTCGCCGAAAGAAACGCAATCGCACCTTTCGAAAGAGCACCCATCTCCGTATCAGGAACGAAATAACGCACGACCTGTCCACGCATATGGACCTGCAGGCCAACGACCGTATGCATGAGTCCGCCGATCGCCGCCCAGATGCCGATGTCTCGACGCAGGTTTGTGCTCACGGGAGTCGCCCGTCCGCTTCGATCGCTCAGCGGACCCACGAGCAGGGTAGCGGCGAGAAGCAGCAGCCCGACGTAAGCCGTCGCCACGCTGAGCCGTTGCGCGGGCGGTCCATCAATCGCGAGATAGAGAACGGAAGTGCCGCCCAGGAAAAGCGCTGCGAGCGAAACGTTCCGTAAGAGGCGTCGCGAAACTCCCCGCACGCGTTACGACCTGGAGTCAGACGGTGCCGTCAGCTCTCCGAGCGCGCCAATGCATTGTATACGGAGCCGATCAACCGTCCAACCGCATAACCGATGACGAACGCATAGGCGAAGCCGATGAACGCGCCGCCTACCGTGACGCGATATCCCGGGAGGAACACCCACAGCATACCGAGGTGAGGTCCAACCCTCGGTCCCCCGCGCATCACAAGAACTATCGTCCCGAGAAACAGCACCGCCCCGAAAAGCAATCCGACGGCGATTCCCCATGCGCGCGCGTTCAGACGCAAAAGCGTCGTTTTGACCTCGTCCTGTGTCTCCACCATCTTCGCCTCGTTCATCTAGATGTGATCCAGGAAATCACGAGTCGTGTCGAGCTCGGCTCGAGTTCGAAGAATGAAAAGCGATATTGCCAGCGCCAGGTTTCGTGTGAATGCCACGAACCAGCCCGCTGCGAACCCCACTGCGAATCCCCACGCCAGTCCGATCAACGCGCCTTCCCACGTCAGATCGTAGCCTACGAAGTACTGGGCAAGCAGCCGAAGACCACGCCACGGCGTGCCGCGGAGAAGATCAATTGCCGTAACCGTGAAAATTCCCAGCCCCGTCACAGTACCGATGGCCACACCAAATGCGCGCTTGTCAACCGGGGCGAACAGAAGCGTCGTCGACGGCGGTAGTGATGGCTCGTCCTCCCCGGCGGGAATCGGGGCCGCGCTCGGCGTGATGGATTTGTCTACGGTCATGCCGCCGCCGTAGTCCGATCACTCGGAGAGCTCTCGACGCGCTGCTCTTCGTGATACTCGAGATCGGTGTTGACCTCCCACAGATCGTGCGCCGCGCCCTGCATGTTCTCGATGGCGAGCATTGCCGTGTACATCGAGTGATCCTGGTTGTTGTACTTGTGCATTCCGTTTCTGCCCACGGTATGCAGATTCTCGATGGGGTCGATGTACTTCCGGACAGCGTCCAGATTCTCGCGGTAGGTCGAGTCGTAAATCGGATAAGCCTTCGGCATTCGAACTACCGCGCCATCGACGACTTTCGCCGACCTGGCCAGCCCGAGGGTCTCGAGCTCACGCATGCCGAGCTCGAGCAGCTCCGCGTCGCTGCTGTTCCAGAGCTCGTCACCGTGGAAGCAGAAGTATTCCATGCCAATGCAGCTTTGGCCTGCGTGGGGAACCATCGCGGCGCTCCAGTTCCGGAAATTCTGGATGCGTCCCACTGTGACACCAGGGGTGTGCACATATATCCAGTTGTCGGGAAACAGATTCTCTTTGTCGAGAATGAGCGCCACGAGAATGAAATCGCGATAGGTCAGCGCCTCCGCCGCCTCGAGCGCCTCGGGAGGTCGGTTGGGCCCCAACGCCTGCACGAGTGAACGAAGGGACATCGTCGTTATGAAATGCTCGGCTTCAATGCGACGTGTTCCGCCTGGCGTATCCACTGTAGCGGCGACGACGCGCGTGCCGTCCGTCTCGAGGCCCGCAACCTGATGATCGAGGAGCACCGTGCCGCCGAGCTGCGCCACTCTCGCCGCGCACTCCTCCCACATCTGCCCCGGCCCAAGGCGAGGGTACTTGAACTGCTCGATCAGCGTCTTGATCGCAGGCGCGCGGCGATTGAGAGAAGTAGCCGAAAGAATTGCGTGAGCGAGTGAGAGCCCCTGAATGCGCTGCGCGGCCCACTCGGCCCTGATCTCGGTGCAGGGTACGCCCCAGACCTTCTCCGTGTACGTCTTGAAGAAGATCCGGTAGAGGCGGTGGCCGAAACGATTGGAGACCCACTGCTCGAAGTTCTCCTCGACCGGATGGGGCGACATGCGAGCGTGCACGTAACTGAAAACGATCATCGCCGCCTGCCACCACCCGAGTCCCGCAAGGGCATTGCTCGCCTTGAGTGGGTAGTTGAAGAACTTCCCGTTGTAGAGGATTCGGGACAGCCGGGGAACGTCGATCAGCTCGTCGCCAAGCAGCTCTTCCCATAACGACTGAACAGCGGAGATCTTCGTGAAGAATCGGTGACCGCCAATGTCGAACCGGTAATCCTTGTAACGAGCGGTGCGCGAAATGCCTCCGACTACAGTATCCGCTTCGAGCACGGTCACCTGGTAGCCCTGCTTCACCAGCAGATACGCAGCCGTGAGGCCGGCCGGCCCGGCACCGCAGACGATGATACGATCGCCCGGCCTCAACTGCCTCGCGCTCCCCGCCTCCGATGCTCCCAGCTTCATGGGGCCGAAATCGTCGGAGCGGCCAGCGGTGTGGCTGTCGAGAGGTTCGAGCTGAACTGGACGGAATCGGTCACTGAGGATTCCTTAGTCGGTAGACCCGCGCTTTGGCGCGCTCGGTAGACCGCGAGAAGACGCGCTCGTAGGCAAACGGGCCGACACTATCGATTCGTTTGCGGAACCGGCTATCCCAGCTCTCGAAGTCCTGGCAGACGTCCACCGTTCCACATTCGACAAGAACATATATGTCGTACTGGCGCGCGGCCACGGCCAGCGTGCTGTCGGCATGGTAGTAGTCGAGGCCGGCAATTGCTTTCCAGCGGCCTCCCTCTCCAGGGCCTCCGATCAGCAGCGATCGATCCCTGGGCAGAGTCTCGAGATACCGACGAAGGTCCCCGAAGGTCGAGACGACCTCGCCGACATATCCCCTGGTCTGACCGATGGAGATCGCGGCACCGCGATCAACAGTCGTTCCGGCCACGCGCTGTGAGCGCAGGAAAAGCAACCCAAGGACGAGTGCCCCAGCCAGCCCCACCGAGACGATCGCAGGAACCCGTACCGGTCTGAGTCTCCTCGTCACGGGCTCGAGCAGTGCGGCCGCACCCACATAAAAGAATATCCAGATGAACGGCTGGTACGGCATGAGGTAGCGCCTTGTACTTGGAATCATCACAGTGAGCACCGGGAGCGCAGCCAGGAAATACAAGATCTCAGGCATGAATCGGCGACGCGCGCGCCACATTCCATACATGAGCACGAGCGAGATTCCTACGCCGGCAGCGGTGATTGCCATGTCTCCCATCGTCGCGCCGAAAGCCGGGTTGAACGCGCCTTTCGTTATCGGATACTGCGCAAACGCCAGATGGTAAACCGGAATTATGCTCGACGGCAGCGCGACTCCCATGAGATTGAGGAGCATCCCCGTCTTGCTCGCGCGGCGGAGGAATATGAATGGCTCCGGCAGGTACCTGTTGACGAGTGGACCCCAGTTGAGTGCGATCAGCACTGCTACGGCCGCGATCGCGCCGAGCCCCGTGAGGACTTTCACGCGACGCGGAAGAGCGTGGCTTCGTGGTCGTCCGGCGGCGAGCACTCCCGCGTAAACAGCGAGCACAGGCGCCGTGAACTTCACCAGGAACGCCATCGCGAACAGAGCCGCGACTCCCGCAATCGCGAGTGCTCTCCTGCCGAATGGTCGATCTGAAGTGAGGAGGCGAGTTGCCAGAATTATCACCCCGAGCGTAAACGCCGCATACGGTGCGTCGGCCAGCGGCGCGAACACATTGGCCACCCAGTTCGGATTGATCAGCAGGAATCCGAATGTGAATCCGATGGCGATCCAGTGCCTCGAGCGCGGCAGAGCCCAGGACAACACGTAGGCGAACATCACCGCGATGATGAGCAGAAGGACGATGTTCGACAGCTGGATTGCCCGCAGCTGGTTGTCGAAATCGCTGAACATCATCATGAACGGAGCCCGCATGACCCCGGGCATCGCGACGTAATTGAACGGGACTCGGTTGATTGCGGTTCGGGCGACCGTATGTCCCGTTTCCGCGAAGGCCAGGCCCTTGAGCCAATAGAGGAGCGGATCGGTCTGCAGGCGCGGATAGAAATACGCGGGATCGACGGCGAGTACGCCGATCAGAAGGACGATGACGAAGACTCCGCCGAAGACCGTCAGGGCCTGCCATTCGCGGCGGACAAACGAGACCGGCGATTCCAATTCCCGATGGAATTGGTAGGATGATTTTATGGCTTCCAAGTTGCGGGCTTATCCTCGCGGGCTCGTAGCGTGCCGGACGCGCAAGCCCGGGGGACGGACGCGCACTTCCGTTTGTTCGGCGGTCGGACAATAATTCTTCACGAGTCTCCAGGCAATGATCGAGAACTGAACTGAGCGAGAGGACGGCGTATGGCAATCGAAGAAAAACCGAGCAGGAACGAGGACGAATACTTTGCCCGTCTCGACGCGGAGCTGATGAAGGAACGCCGCGTGAAACTCGACGTCGAGCGGCTCAAGCAGGAGCGGTCGTCGCATCTTAACAAATGCCCGAAATGCGGCTGCGATCTGCGGGAGCGCGAGCACAATCACATCAAGGTGGACGAGTGCGAGGAATGCGGCGGCATGTGGCTCGACAAAGGCGAGCTCGAGATGATAGAGGAGTTCGACCGCCGCGGAACCGGGCTCATGTCGTCGCTGTTCCGGCCGCGACGGTGACCCCGCAGGCGAAGGCGAAGGCCGCGCTCCGCGACATAGCGGATACTCTCTACCGCGGTGCATCCGAATCCTGCCGCGAGCACCGGCGCTACGCGGAGCTGGTGGATCGTGATGCCAGTGACGGGGAGCAGAAGGCCGCGCGGGCGGCCGTGCGGGCCTCGGACGAGGTTCTTGACGAGGCGGTCGATTTGTACGAGATCGCGTGTCTGGAGGAATCCGGCCACGGAAACGACGACTGGTGGCACAAGTCGAACATGGTATGGCGCAACGCGACGGAGTACCTGCGACACCAGGCCGCGTCGAAGCGCCTGCTGCGCGGCGAGGACGGCCACAGCAAGAACGAGTTCATGGCGCTGCGAATCGAGCACGAGCTCGAGGCCTCGGCGCTGCTCAGACTGCGCCAGGCGATCGAGTCCTACAAGGCCGCCAGGCCGGAAGTCGCGAAGGTCTAGGTCACTCCGGCCGCGAGCCGCCGGCTGATTTTTGCGACGATCATTTCAATCGCGATGGCGTTGTGTCCCCCGCGAGGCACGATGATGTCAGCGTAACGCTTGCTTGGCTCGACGAACTGCAAGTGCATCGGCTGCACGGTCGAAAGATACTGTTTGATGATCTCGTCGAGCGGACGCCCGCGGACGCGCATGTCGCGGCGCAATCTCCTGATGAGTCGGATGTCAGCGTCGGCGTCGACGAACACTTTCACGTCGCACAGCTCGCGGACGCGCTCGTCGACGAAGAGAAGAATCCCGTCGATTACTATGACGTCCGCCGGTTCAACTCGAACGACGTTCGAAGACCGGAGGTGAGTGACGAAGTCGTACACCGGCTTGTCGATCGTGCCGCGTTCCGAGAGATGTTCCAGGTGCTCGGTGAGGAGATCGAAATCGAACGCGTCGGGGTGATCCCAGTTGACTCGGCGGCGCTCGTCGAGCGTGAGCGAGTCGAAGTTGCGGTAGTAGGCGTCCATGTCGATGAACGCTACAGAGAGGGCCGGCGCGGGTAGAGCGCCGGCAACTTTGTGGGCGACGGTGGACTTGCCGCTTCCGGATCCGCCGGCGATGCCGATGATGAGGGGCTTGGACACGCTTCAGAATGTAGTTTGCATTGCGGCGGAAGTGACCACGAGCCACACGAAGGGCACGAAGAACCACGTTCCCCTGGGAACAGCTTGGGCGGCCAGGCGCTCCTTCACAGCGTGAGCCAACCGCAAAGAAAAACGGGCGATTGAAGCTTTGAATTGGCGGTCGAGAGGTCTGCCTTCATCATGATGAGCGCGCGCGGCTTTCCCAGCGTTCTTCCCCTGCAAGTATGGCGATGCCCCGTTTGTCATGGTGAGCTCGGTGCCGCTGGGGATGCACTTCGTTGCTCGACCTGTCAGCACGATTACGAGATGCTGCTGGGAATTCCAGACCTCCGCGATCCTCGGCTCGAGTCGAGCGAGACCCTCCGCGACAGGGCAGCCGCACGAAAGCGCAGCGCAGAGCTGGCAGGTTTGTCCGCCGAAGAAGCAATCAGATCTTTCTTCGCTGAACGGGAAGGGAAGGATGGTTGGACTGCTCGCGATACCGCTTATAGAACGTGCGCTTCCCTCACGGCAGCCGAGGCTCTTCGACGCGACCTGAGAGGCTGGCTCGGTTCTCCGGCGCGAGGCGGAATGTTTCTCGATCTTGGCTGCGGCTTCGGCGGCCTCCTCGCGGCTGCTCACGCGGAGGGCGTTACTGGAATCGGAATCGACAACCGGATGGACGTTCTGGTCATCGCTCGCAAACTCATCGAGTCAGCCGGCGGTACAGCAATCCTCGCCGCTGGGGCAATGCGGAGTCTCTCCCACTCGCCGATGAGTCGCTCGATGGGGTTGTGATGTATGACGTCATCGAGCACATCGAAAGGCCGTCGGCTGCGCTCGCGGAGGTGAGCCGGGTCATCAGACAGGGAGGAGTTCTTGCATGCCGAACTCCCAACCGGTACAGTTTTGCCGCCGAGCCGCACGTGTTCGTATGGGGAGTGGGCTGGCTTCCGCGGCGGTATCAGCAAGGTTTCATCCGCCGGAGAAGCGGGCGGGCGTACCCGCAGACGTGGCTTCTCAGCGCGGCGGAATTGAGAGGAATCATTCAGCGATACACAGGATTTGACGCCGTGATCACCGCACCGCCGATTGCCGATTACGAGCTCGAGACTTTCAGTGAGCCGCGGGCGACAGTTGCGCGCATCTACAATATGTTCACGCGTTGGCCCTGGGCACGACATGTTCTCTTACGCATCGGTCCACTGTTTCAGACGATCGCCACCAAGAGACGCGACAATCCGCCGGCGCGTTAGTATTCTTTTCTCTCGCTCGAAACTTTTCTTCGGGAAGTTTGTAATAGGTTGTCCGGCCGCTGAAAACGAACTGATTTCCGGGTGGTTCGAGGGGTTGAAGTTGCGGCTCGGAATCGGTAACATGAGATGTCGGTAGCGCGGCGGAGCGGGAGTTGATTGGAGGCAGTCGCGGCCGACGAAATGGCCCCCGAAAAACTTGTGAAAAACACTTGACGGGGCCTGTTCGGTCTGATATAATTGAAGGCTGCCCAAGAATGGGCACCAGAGCTTTTTGAAAATCGAAGTTGAGATCAAGTGATGTGCGAGGCGAACTCGATGATCCGTGTCCATTCAGGGATGCGGTTAGAGTTCAACCTGAAAACATTACAAGTGATTCCGGACGCAGTGAATGCCAGAGGCATTATGCGTCTGGTATAGCCGCGTTCGGAGAGCAGACAAATCTCTAAACTATTGGAGAGTTTGATCCTGGCTCAGGATGAACGCTGGCGGCGTGCTTAACACATGCAAGTCAAGGGGGCCCGAGGCGCAAGCCTTGGGCAACCGGCGAACGGGTGCGTAACACGTGAGCAACCTACCCAGGTGTGGGGGATAGCCGTCCCAACGGACGGGTAATACCGCATACGCTCAACACGAGGCATTTCGAGTTGAGGAAACCTTCGGGGCACCATGAGGGGCTCGCGGCCTATCAGCTAGTTGGCGAGGTAACGGCTCACCAAGGCTACGACGGGTAGCTGGTCTGAGAGGATGGCCAGCCACATTGGGACTGAGAAACGGCCCAGACTCCTACGGGAGGCAGCAGTGGGGAATCTTGCGCAATGGCCTAACGGCTGACGCAGCGACGCCGCGTGAGGGATGACGCTCTTCGGAGTGTAAACCTCTTTTGCCTGGAACGAACTATCAGCTTCAGCTGATTTGACGGTACCGGGTGAATAAGCACCGGCTAACTCCGTGCCAGCAGCCGCGGTAATACGGGGGGTGCGAGCGTTGTCCGGAATCACTGGGCGTAAAGGGCGCGTAGGTGGCGTGATAAGGGTGTGGTGAAAGCCCGGGGCTCAACCCCGGGTCGGCCATGCCGACTGTCAGGCTCGAGTACTGTAGGGGCAGGCGGAATTCCGGGTGTAGCGGTGGAATGCGTAGAGATCCGGAGGAAGACCGGTGGCGAAGGCGGCCTGCTGGGCAGTTACTGACACTGAGGCGCGACAGCGTGGGGAGCAAACAGGATTAGATACCCTGGTAGTCCACGCCGTAAACGATGGGTACTAGGTGCCTGGGGGAGCGACCCCTTGGGTGCCGGCGCTAACGCAGGAAGTACCCCGCCTGGGGAGTACGGCCGCAAGGCTGAAACTCAAAGGAATTGACGGGGGCCCGCACAAGCGGTGGAGCATGTGGTTTAATTCGACGCAACGCGAAGAACCTTACCTAGGCTTGACATGCATGGGAAACTCCTCAGAAACGAGGAGCCTCCTTCGGGATCCATGCACAGGTGCTGCATGGCTGTCGTCAGCTCGTGTCGTGAGATGTTGGGTTAAGTCCCGCAACGAGCGCAACCCCTGTTCTTAGTTACCAGCGCGTAATGGCGGGGACTCTAGGAAGACTGCCGGTGCCAAACCGGAGGAAGGTGGGGACGACGTCAAGTCATCATGGTCCTTACGTCTAGGGCTACACACGTGCTACAATGGGTCGGACAGTGGGGGCCGAGGCAGCAATGCCAAGGCAATCCCAAAACCGATCCTCAGTTCGGATTGTCGTCTGCAACTCGACGGCATGAAGCTGGAATCGCTAGTAATCGTGGATCAGCATCGCCACGGTGAATACGTTCCCGGGCCTTGTACACACCGCCCGTCACGCCATGGAAGCTGCGAGCGCCCGAAGTCGGTGCCGGAACCCTTA